>JAWWPV010001042.1:0-9638 GCA_033854775.1 Trebonia sp. | reverse complement strand
GCGTGCGAGCGGATCGCGGCCCGCGGCGGCGAATACGCGGCCGCGTGCGCGGCGACCGCACGGCTCGCCGACGAGCACCAGGGCGACCTCGGCAGCGTCGCGTCCCTGCTGCTCAGGCACGCCGTCCTGCAGCCAGGCGAGGCGGTCTTCCTGCCCGCGGGCGGCCTGCACGCCTACCTGCACGGCACCGGCGTGGAACTGCTCGCCAACTCAGACAACGTCGTGCGGGCCGGGCTCACCGCCAAGCACATCGACATCCCTGAGCTGCTGAAGCTCACCGACCCCGCGGTCGACGTGCCGGTCATCGAGCCGCGGCCGCGCGGCGCCGGCGTGTCCGTCTACGACTCGCCCGCGCCGGAGTTCCGGCTCTACCGTGCCGAGCTCGGTCCTGGCGAGGTGACCCTGCCGGGCAGCGGCGGTGCCCGGGTCGTGCTGTGCGTCGAGGGCGCCGTGGCGCTGCGCGCGACCTCGGGCGCGCTCAAGGTCGCCAGGGGCGAATCGTGCTACCTGTCCGCGGCGGACGGCACGGTGACCGCGTCCGGTCCCGCCGCGGCGTTCATCGCGGGTAGCGGCCTCGATTGCGATGCGTTCCGGCGCTGAGCGTGCCGCATTTCCGGCCATTGAAAATGCAGCTGCACGTGCAAATGACCATCGCGTTTAGGCGTGCACATTGAATTCCTGACAACTTGCCTGTTTCACGTCTAGGCACCGCAAAGCAGAACAGTTAGCGTAATGCGCACGGTCAATTACGAGGCTAATTGTTTTCGGGCAGGTGGAGTATGACGGACGGCACGGCAATGATCTCGGTGGGGCGGCACCAGCTCGCGGCGACAGTCTTCGGCGAGGGCTCGCCGACCGTGGTGATCGAACCCTCATTCGGCGGCGCCGCCGAGGACTGGGAGAAGATCGCACGGACGCTGGCCGAGGAGACGACGGTCATCACCTACGACCGGGCGCCGTACGGCGCGAGCAGCGCCGCACGGGACGCGCGGACGCCGCACGACATCGCCGCCGACCTGGATGGCCTGCTGCGGGAGCTGGGCGTGACCGGGCCGCTCGTTCTCGTCGGGCACTCCGCCGGGGGTATCTACGTCCGCGCCTACGCCGCGGCGCACCTGGACCGGGTGGCCGGCATGATCCTCGTCGAGTCCAGCCACGAGGGCCAGCGGCCGGTCCTCGACCCGCTGCGGTCCCGCAAGAACCGGCTTGACACCGCGCTCGTGATCCCGTCGGTCATCCGCGAGTCGCGCGAGTCGCGCCGTGGCGGTGACCGGCGCTCGATCATCCGCGAGTGGCGGGCGTTCCGCCGGCTCACCGACGCGCAGCCGGCGTTGCCGCCCGGCGGACTCGGGGACCGGCCACTGGTCGTGCTGACCTGCGCGCCAGGCGATCCCGCGGTCCCTGACCGCGTGTACCAGGCCTGGCATGACCTGCACAGGGACCTGGCCGGGCTGTCGGCCAACAGCCGCCATGTCCTGTCGGACAGCCAAGGTCACTACCTGAACTTCGGCGACCCGGGCCTGGTCGTCACCGCCATCAGCGACGTCGTGCGGTGCGCCAGGTCCGGTGCGCGGCTCACGGACTCGGAACGGGCCGTCTCAGACGCTGAGTGACTGCCCCGCGGCGACCGCGGTCAGCGGCAGGCCGGTGAGGCCCTGCTCGCCGAGCAGGTTGCTCGCCAGGTACAGGCCGATGTCGCTGAGCAGCATCTCGTGGATCTGCACGATCTGCTGCGGTCGCACCGCGCGCACGTAGTCGGCCGCCTCGCTGATCTTCATCCACGGGCCGCTCGTCGCCAGCAGCAGGACGGACACAGGGGCTTCTGGCACGTAGTACGCGTCACCGGGGTGGTAGAGGCTGCCGTCGATCAGGTAACCGACATTGGGGATGACCGGGATGTCGGGGTGGATGACCGCGTGCTGGCTGCCGTGCACCGTGACGCCGAAGGACGCGATTGCCAGCTCATCGCCCGCCGTGACCGGCGTGAACTGGTCCTGGTGGGCGGCGAGCATGGCGCCGAGCGGCGCGGGCGCGTACACCCGCAGGTCGGGCCGGGCGGCGAGCGCCTCGTTGATCGCCGCCTCGTTGACGTGGTCCATGTGCTCGTGGGTGATCAGGATCGCGTCAGCGCCCGCGATGATCTCCGCCGCGCCCGAGGAGAACGACCCCGGGTCGATGACGATGGACGCCCCGTCCTTCTCCAGGACAACGCAGGCGTGCTCGTGCTTGGTCAGCTTCATTTTGCTGACCCTACCCCGCGGGCTCGCCGCCACGCGGCAGCAGTGCTGCCGGCGGGCCGATCGTCGGTAACCCGGGCTCGTTGCTAACCAGCACGCGGCTGGTGGGCGGCCTGGCGGCCGTTACGGTTAGGTGCAGGTAACAACAAAAACGGAACACAGTCGGACCGTCCGGTCGCAACAAGCCCTAACATTTCCGTGTGGCAACGGACTACGGCGGCACATCCGGCGGGCAGCCGTGGCATGATGGCCAGCCGCAGTACTCGGGCCAGCCGCCGCCCTACGGGGGAGCGCCCTACGGTGGGCCGCCTTACGGTGGGCCGCCTTACGGGGGACCACCGGGCGGGGCGCCGCCGGATCACGGTCTCTTGACGCGCCGCCGCACCCGAGTCCTCGCGATCACCGTTCTCGTGCTCGGCGGGCTCGGCCTCGTCGGCTTCGGGATCGGGGCACTGGTGCAGACGATGCCGCGGAAGTTCACCGCGGAGCAGCGGCAGCAGATCACCAACTGGGAATTCGGCCAGCGCTGGCGTGACCGGCCGGCCGGCGCGATCTTTCCCGCGTCAGTCAGCTATCCCGCGCCGACGCCGCTCGACGATGATCCCTCGCTGGTGCTGTCGGCGGCGCGCGTCGGCGTGGCCAAGCAGGCCAGCTGCGCGTCGGCGACCGATCCCGCCGCCGCGGCGGTGCTCGGACGCGACGGCTGCGCGGCCATCCTCCGGGCCACCTACGTCGACGGGACCGACAGCTACGTGGTCACCGTCGGTGCCGCGGTGCTGCCAGGCACCGCCCAGGCCGCGGCCGCGGCGCGGGCGATCGACGGCGCTGACGGGGTGCGCTCCGCGGTGCACGCCGTACCGGTCACCGGCACCCCCGCCGCCGCGTTCACCGATAAGCGGCGACAACTGTCCGGAGTGGTCTCCGCGGGCACCTATGTCGTTCTCTATACCGTTGGTTACACGGACACTCGGCCAAAGGAGCCGGTCACGGGGGACGGCTACACGGATGAGGAGATGACCAGCGCGGGGACGGGGATAGCCCGCGACGTGCTATCGGTGCTGGCCGCGCCGGTGCCGCCGCCCAGCTGCCCGGGGACTCCCGGATGCTGAGGACGCGGACAGACCGCAGGGCGCTGAGAAACCTGACGATGCCGAAGACGCCGAGGATGCTCTTCCGGGCGCTGGCTGGCGCCGGCCTGGCGGCGGCGTTCGGCCTGCTGCCCGCGCTGCCCGCGGCCGCGGCGGTCAACGCGCCGGGCGACTCGGTGCGGGACACGCAGCAGTGGGTATTCACGATGATGAACGTCGTGCCCGCCTGGCAAGTGACGGAGGGCTCTGGCGTCACCGTCGCGGTGATCGACAGCGGCGTGAACCCAGACGTGTCCGACCTGTCGGGAGGCACGGTAGAGTCCGGCCCCGACTTCACCGGGCTGCACACCTCGTCGCAGAACTCCAACTGGGGCCAGCACGGCACGTGGATGGCGTCCATCATCGCCGGGCATGGCCACAACGGCGGTTTCGACGGGGTCATGGGGATCGCGCCGCAGGCCAAGGTCCTTTCCATCCGGGTGATACCGGACAAGAGCGATCCCGGTTACCAGACGTATAACAACGAGCCAGAGGAGCGCATCCAGGACGAGCTCGCCAACGGGATCATGACTGCCGTCAAGGACCATGCCCAGGTCATCAGCATGTCGATCGGCTACTCGGCGCCAAGCGGCGTGGTGCGCAACGCCATTACGTACGCCTACCAGCACGGCACCGTCCTGGTCGCGTCGTCGGGCAACTCGGGCGGCAACGACACGCGGCACGGTAAGGGCAGCCCTGGCATGGCGCCGGTATCGTTCCCCGCCGAGTACCCGGGGGTGCTCGGCGTGGGCGCGGTCACCATCAACGGCACGCAGGCGAGCTTCTCGAGCGGCAATCTCTCCGTCCAGGTCGCCGCGCCGGGCCTGGGCGTCCCCGCCCAGGGGAGGAACGGCCTCTACTACACCGTCGACGGGACGAGCCCGGCGTGCGCGCTCGTGGCGGGCGTCGTCGCGCTGATCAAGTCAAGGTACCCGGCGATCACGCCGGCGCAGGTGGCGGAGGCGCTGACGACGACCGCCAACCAGAGCTCCGCCGGCGGCTACGACGTGAACACCGGGTTCGGCGTCGTCGACGCGGACGCGGCGCTCGTCAAGGCGGGACAGCTGGTGAAGGAGCGGCCCCAGGCGTCGCAGGTCCCGCTGGCCGCGCACTTCGGCGGCGGCACCGCGGCGGTGCCCGCGGCTCCGGTCCCGCCGCGCGGTGACGGCCAGCGCGTGCTGTTCATCGTCCTCGCGCTCCTGTCGCTCGCGGTGGGACTAGTCGGGCTCGCCGGGGTCATCGGGACCCGCCGCTCGCGCGGTGAGCGGTGATGGCGGAGATCGACGATTACTCCGCTCGCGTCCTCGACGTGGTGGACGCGATTCCGGCCGGGCAGGTGATGTCGTACGGCGACGTCGCCGAGTACCTGGCGGCGGGCGGCCCGCGCCAGGTCGGCCGGGTGATGTCCCGCTTCGGCGGCGGAGCGCCCTGGTGGCGGGTGATCCACGCGGACGGGACGCCGGCGCATGGACACGACGATAAGGCGCTCGCGCACTACCTGGCCGAGGGGACGCCGCTGCGCTCGGCCGCCCCGCCGGTGCGCGTGGACATGGGCCGGGCCCGCTGGCGGGGGACGCGCTGAACTGACACCCGATTGTCGGTGGCCCGTGGTGAAATCGAATCCTGATGAACGGTTACCGACTCGTCCGCCGTGAGCTGTCGTCGGCGCAGTGTTTGGCAGCACTGCCCGCCCCGCCGGTCCTCGACGCGACGCAGCAGCGGGTGGTCGACCACAAGGGCGGCCCGCTCCTCGTGCTCGCCGGCCCGGGGACGGGCAAGACCACGACGATCGTCGCGGCGGTCGCGGAGCGGATCGAGCGGCGCGGCATCGACCCGAGCCGGATCCTGGTGCTCACGTTCAGCAGGAAGGCAGCGGGCGAGCTGCGCGACCGCATCACCGCGCGGCTCGGCCGGACCACCTCTGAGCCGCTCGCGCTCACCTTCCACAGCTACGCCTACGCGCTCGTCCGCAGGGAGTTCGTGCTGGCGGGTGACCAGCCGCCGCGGCTGCTCTCGGCGCCAGAGCAGCTTCTCGAGATCCGCAGGATGCTGCGCGGCGAGGTCACCGACGGCGCCGGGAACTGGCCGGACCGGCTGCGGCCCGCGCTGGCCACCAGGGGCTTCGCGGAAGAGCTGCGCGATGTGCTGATGCGCGCGGCGGAGCGCGGGCTCGACGGCAAGTCGCTGCGCCAGCTCGGGCGCAGGTCCGGACGCGACGACTGGGTGGCGGCGGGCGCGTTCCTCGACCGCTACTCCGCGCGCTTCGACCTGGCGCCCGTGCCCGCGTATGACTACGCCGAGGTCGTCAGGATCGCCGCGAGCCTGCTGACCAGGCAGGCGACCAGGCAGCGGGAGCGCGACGCGTACGACGCGGTGTTCGTGGACGAGTACCAGGACTGTGACCCGGCGCAGGAGGCACTCCTGCGGGCGCTCGCAGGCGACGGCAGTGACCTGGTGGCGGTGGGCGACCCGGACCAGTCGATCTACGCCTTCCGCGGTGCCGACGTGCGGGTGCTCACCAGCTTCCCCGACCGGTTCCGCGGCCCGGACGGCGCGCCCGCCCCCGTCGTCGCGCTGCGCGCCTGCCGCCGCAGCGGCCCGGTGCTGCTCGCCGCGTCCCGCCGGGTCGCGCGCAGGCTGCCCGCACCGCCTGGCGGTGACATCGCCGCGCACCGTCAGCTCGCCGCGCGTAGCGGCGGGGCGGCCGGGCAGGTCAGGATCTGCGTCGCGGACACCCAGGCGCAGGAGGCGTCCGTCGTCGCCGACACCCTGCGCAGGGCGCACCTGGCGGACGGGGTGCCATGGGAGCGGATGGCGGTCCTTGTCCGCTCCGCGCAGCGGCAGGTCCCTGCCCTGCGCCGGGCGCTGACCGCCGCGGGAGTGCCGGTGACGGTGGCAGGCGATGAGCTGCCGCTGCCCGACGAGCCGGGCGTCCGGCCGCTGCTCACCCTGCTGCGCTGCGCCCTCGACCCGGCGCGGCTCGACGACGAGACCGCCGTCGAGCTGCTGACCGGGCCGCTCGGCCAGACGGACAGCCTGGGCCTGCGGAAGCTTAAGCGGGCCCTTGGCGGCGTGCCGCTCGGCGAGGTGCTCACCGATCTGCGGCCGCTGCGCCTGGTCAGCGACCGGGTGGCCGCGCCGGCCTGGCGGGTGGCCAGGCTGCTAACGGCGGCAGGCGAGCAGCTCGACGCGGGCAAGAGCGTGGAGGACGTGCTGTGGGCGGTCTGGCGGGAGTCCGGGCTCGCGGCGCAGTGGGAGGAACGGGCCGAGCAGGACAGTGCCGCCGACCATGACCTGGACGCGGTGCTCGCGCTGTTCGAGGCCGCCGCGCGGTTCACCGATGCCCTTCCCCCTGGCAGCGCCCGGCTGTTCCTCGACAGCCTGACCGGCCAGGAGATCGCCGGTGACACGCTCGCCGAGCACGCGGTCCGCGAGGACTGCGTCCGCCTGCTGACCGCGCACCGGGCCAAGGGCCTCGAATGGGACGTGGTGGTCATCGCCGGGGTGCAGGAAGAGGTCTGGCCCGACCTCCGGCTGCACGGTTCCCTGCTCGGCGCCGACGAGCTCGCGGAGTCGACCGGCGGAGCGGGCGCGGGCGCGGCAGAGGCCCCAAGGGACGTGGCCGCCGCGGCGCTCGCGGCCCGGCTGCTCGCCGAGGAGCGGCGGCTGTTCTACGTCGCGGCCACGCGGGCGAGGAAGCTGCTCATGGTGACCGCGTCCGGCGGCGACGAGCAGGACAAGCGCCCGTCGCGGTTCCTCGCCGAGCTCGCGGGCGACGACATCGAGATCGAGCGGGCAAGCGCCGCCACCAGGTGGCTCTCCCTGCCCGCGCTTGTCGCGGACCTGCGCAGGACCGCGGCCGATCCAGGGAAGCCAGAAGTGCTCAGGCGGGCCGCCGCCCGCCAGCTCGCCAGGCTCGCGGACGCTCGGGTGCGCGGCGCCGACCCCGACGACTGGTACGCGCTGACCGCGCTGTCCGACGCGGCTCCGATCGTCGGCGACGGCGAGCGGGTGCGGCTGTCGCCGTCGCACGTGGAGACGTTCACCCGCTGCGGCCTGCGCTGGCTGCTTGAGTCGGCGGTCGGGGCGGGGCACTCCGACGTGCTGCGCCACCTCGGCACGGTCATCCACGCGGCCGCGCAGCTCATCGCCGAGGGCGCTACGGAGCAGCAGGTGGCGACCAGGATCGACGACATCTGGCACCACCTGGACTTCGGCAGCGTCTGGTACGGGACCAGGCAGCGGGAGCTGGCGGAGAAGATGGTGCGCAAGTTCCTCGACTGGCACACGGCCAATCCGAGGGAACTGCTCGCGACCGAGCAGGCGCTTAAGGTGCAGGTCGGCCGGGTGGAGATCACCGGACGGGTCGACCGGCTGGAAAAGGACGGCCAGGACCGTGGCGTCATCGTGGACCTGAAGACTGGCGGGAGCGCGCCGCACGACGAAGACCTTGACCGGCACCCGCAGCTCGGCGTCTACCAGCTCGCGGTCCTGCTTGGCGCGTTCGAGCGGCTTGGCGTGATCGAGCCTGGCGGTGCCGAGCTCGTCCAGGTCGGCAAGGCGGGCCTGACCGCGAGGGCGAAGGTGCAGCGCCAGCGCGCCCTGCCTGACGATCCGGACCCGGGCTGGGCGCTTAAGCTCGTCGACGCGGTCGCCGAGGGGATGGCGGGCCCGGTCTACCGGGCCCGGGTCAACCCGGGGTGCCGTACCTGTCCCGTGGCGTCCTGCTGCCCGGTGAGCCCGGAAGGCGGGCAGGTAGCACCTTAACGCGACGTTCACCTGCCTGTACATTGGACCGGCAGGAGGTACCATCCGTGGATTACGTGACAAGCCGGGCGGCGGCCGCACGGGACGACCGGCACGCCTGGGCGGAGCCAGGGGTGGAAGACCTTGGCGGCGGCCTGTACCGGATACCGCTGCCACTGCCGGGCGACGCGCTGACCGCCGTGAACGTATACGCCATGGTCGGCGATGACGGCGTGGACCTGATCGACGCGGGCATGGCCCTCGTGCAGGCACGCGAGCGGCTCACCGAGGCGCTGGGCCAGCTCGGCTGCGGCCTGCCGGACATCAGGAACTTCTTCATCACCCACATCCACCAGGACCACTACACCCTCGCGGTCGAACTGCGGACCACGCTGCGCGGCCAGATCACGCTCGGCGACCAGGAGCGCGCCAACATGGCCGCGATCAGGGACGTGTCCGCCGGGCGGGCCGAGGTCGGGTTCATCGAGATGCTCCCCGCGATGGGCGCCGCCGGCCTGGCCGCCCAGGTCCGCGACCGGCTCGCCCCGCGCCTCGCCGACCCCAGGCCGAGGCTCCAGTGGTCCGACCCCGACCGGTGGCTGCCCGACGGCGCGGTGATCGAACTGCCTGGCCGGACGCTGCGCGCCATCCACACGCCCGGGCACACCACCGGTCACGTAGTGTTCCACGACGAGGCGGCCGCCCAGCTGTTCGCCGGCGACCACGTGCTGCCGCACATCACGCCGTCGATCGGGTTCCAGCCGGTCATCACCCGGTCGTCGCTCACCCAGTACCTAGGCTCGCTCCGGCTGATGCTCGCCCTGCCAGACACCAGGCTGCTGCCCGCGCACGGCCCGGTCCAGGCGTCTACCCACGCACGGGTGCACCAGCTGCTCGAGCACCACGAGACCAGGCTCGAGCAGACGCTTGCGGCCGCGACCGACGGCCCCGTCACGGCCTTCGAGGTCGCCGGCGCGCTGCCGTGGACGCGCAGGAAGCGCAGGCTCACCGAGCTCGACGTCATGAACCAGCTCCTCGCCACCGGAGAGACCGCCGCCCACCTGGAGGTCCTCGTCACCCGCGGCGAGCTGGTCCGCGCACGCTCCCCCGAGGGCATCGACCGCTACGGCCTCCCGCCCGTCACCGCGCCGGCTGCGACCTCTCCGTCACCCGGCGCCTAGCTTGGCCCCGCTGAACACGTGCCACACACCGCCAACGCCGTTGCCTGAGGCAGACCCCGCCGCCATGTCACCTGCGTAGGTGTAGAGCGGGTACCCGTCGTACGTCGCCTGCACGACACCGCCGGAGCGCGTGATCGTGCCCAGCTTGCCGGTCAGCTTCACGCCGGACCCGACGTACGGCTTCCCGGTGACCGCGGGCCAGGACATGAGGCACCCGCCGGTGCACGCGGACTTCCCGCTGCCCGCCACGTCCTGGCCGTACCAGTAGACGGTGCGGCCTGTCGAGGTCGCGAGCGCGTCGCCGATCGACGTCTTCTTCACGGTCAGCAGCGCGTTGGCCGCGATCA
>JAWWPV010001041.1:0-3638 GCA_033854775.1 Trebonia sp. | reverse complement strand
GGCTGCCCTGGCGCCTGGCTGCGCCGCGCGCGGCGCGGCTGGCCGCGGCGCTGGCTGGCCTCGTCGCGATCGGTGCCTACCTGTTCATCGCGCTGAGCCGCCTGAATTACCCGTTCACCCTTGAATGGCTGGAGGGCAACTCGCTGGTCGAGATCCACCGCATCCTGGCCGGCCAGCCGCTGTACCCGGCGCCGACCGCCGGGTACGTCCCCGACGGCTACCCTCCGCTCTACTTTGCCGTGTCGGCCGCGGCGGCCCGCGTGTTCGGCGTCTCCTACCTGCCGCTGCGGCTGGTATCCCTGGTGTCCTCGCTCGCCTGCCTTGCCCTGCTTGGACGCCTGGTCCAGCGCGAAACGGGCAGCATCGCGGCCGGGACCGGCGCCGCAGGCGTGTTTGCCGCGACCTACTTCGCCACGGGCACGTGGTTGGACGTCGCCCGGGTCGACTCGCTGTTCCTCGCGCTCAGCATCGGCGGCCTGTACGCCGCCCGGCACATGCGCGGCACGCCCGGCGCCATCACCGCCGGGGTGCTGCTGGCCGCCGCGGCCCTCACCAAGCAGACCGGCCTCGTCGAGGGGGTCACGGTGATCGCCGCGCTCCTGGCAGGCCCGCGGCGGCGGCTCGCCTGCGTCGCCGCGCTGGCCGAAGTGACGGTTCTCGGTGTCAGCACGCTCGTGCTCGCGCTCACCACCGGCGGCTGGTACGTCTACTACGCCTTCGCGCTGATGGGCGAGCACTCGCTGAACTACGGCGGCTTCGGCTGGTTCTGGACGGCGTTGCTTTCCACGATGGGCATCGCCGCGTGCGCCGCCCTGGCCGGCGCGCGACGGGTGCCAGCCGTGCTGCTCGCGGGCTGCGCCGCGCTGGCGGTCGAGGGCTATGCCGCCCTGGTCCACAGTGGCGGCGGCATCAACGACATGCTGCCCGCGTACCTCGCCGTGGCGCTGCTCGCCGGCCTGGCGCTCGGCAACGGAGCGACCCCGTGGGTCACCGTGGCGTCGGGCGTGCTCGTCCTGGCCCAGTCGGCCCTGCTGCTCAGCGGCTTCCACCCGTCCCAGGCGATTCCCGCCGGTGCCGGCCGCGCCGTCGGCGAGCGGCTCGTCGCGGGCATGCGGGCATTCGGCGGGACCGTCGCGGTCCCTGCGGATCCCGGCCTGAGCCTGCTGGCGGGGATGGCGCCGGTCGCCCACCAGGACGCGGCCTACGACGTGCTGCGGGCCTCGGACCAGGCCGCGATCGCCAGCTTCCGGCGCAGCGCCACGGAGGCGGTCGACGCCCGCCGGTTCAGCGCGATCATCACCGACGGCTCCGGGGAGCCGTTCGCGAGTCCGCCCTCGCTCAGCCAGTACTACTACCAGTGCCCGCAGCCGCTGCTCGCCGGGGTCCCGGCCGCCCTGTTCCTCCCGGTCGCGGGGGCCGAGGTCCGCCCTATGTACGTGTGGCTCCCTCGGGGCGGCGGTTCCTGCGCTACCGCCGTCAGCATCCTCGACGGCACCGCTAAGGAGAGCCGCCCGTGAAATCTCTCATCCCCGCCAGCCCTCCTCCGGGGCCGTTCCGCCGGTCGTTCTGGCGCAGCCCGGTTCGCGGCCCGTGGCTGACCTCGGTACTCGGCCTGCTGCTGCTGGCGTCCATCCCCGTAATGTTCGCGACCGGCCTGCTGTCCTACGCCGCCTACAACCCCGACCTCAGCCCGGTCAACGACTTGACTCCAGGCAAGGGGCCGCTCGGCTTCTACCTGTTCTCCTGGCCCACCCACCCGATCTGGCTCTACCGGCTCGACCAGGGCGTCCACGTCACCCTGGGGCTGGTGCTGGTGCCGATCCTGCTGTTCAAGCTGTGGTCGGTGCTGCCGAAGCTGTTCGAATGGCCGCCACTGCGCTCGCCCGCGCACGCCCTGGAACGGCTGTCGCTGTTCCTGCTCGTCGGCGGGGCGGTGTTCGAGTTCGCGACCGGGATCTTGAACATCCAGACGTGGTACAAGTTCCCCGGGTCCTTCTACCCGCTGCACTTCTACGGCGCCTGGGTGTTCATCGCGGGCCTCGTCGTCCACGTGGCACTCAAGCTGCCGGTCATGATCAGGGCGCTGCGCAGCCGCAGCTTCATCGGGGAACTGCGCACGAACCTCGCCCGGACGCGCCCGGAGCCGCCGGAGGCCGGGTACCTGGTCAGCACGGCGCCCGCCGAGCCGACGATCTCCCGGCGGGGGGTGCTCGCGTTCGCCGGCGCGGGCTCGGCCCTCATCGCGTTCCTGTCCGTGGGCCAGTCCCTGGGCGGGCCACTACGGTGGACCGCGCTGCTCGCGCCGCACGGTCAGGACGTGAGCCGCCCCGACGACTTCCAGGTCAACCAGACCGCGGCAAGCGCCGGGATCAGCCAAACGGAGGCCGGCGCGGCCTGGCGGCTCACGCTCGGGAGCGACGGCCAGGTCAGTCATGCACCCGTCGCACTGCGCCGGGCCGACCTGCTCCGCCTGGAACAGCACACCGCCAGCCTGCCGATCGCGTGCGTCGAGGGCTGGTCCACCGATGACCAGGAGTGGACCGGGGTCCGGCTGCGCGACCTCGCCCGGCTGGCCGGCGTCACCCGCCCGTCGAGCGCCCTGGTGCGGTCGCTGGAACGCGGCGGGGCATTCAGCCAGGTCGTGCTGTCCGCGGGACAGGTCATGGACCCGGACTCGCTGCTGGCCCTGCGGGTTAACGGCGCGGACCTCACGCCCGACCACGGCTACCCGGCCCGGGTGATCCTGCCCGCCAGTCCCGGCGTGCACAACACCAAGTGGGTCGCCGGCCTGACCTTCCGGAGTTGACATGCGCCGCTTCCCGCGCTGGTACGGCGCCAGCCCGCTGCACCTGCTCACCATGCTCGGCTGCTTCGCGCTCGCCGGGTACGCCGCCGCCGAGCTGCTGCCGAACAACGCCGTCGGCATCCCCGTCTGGCTCGTCGGCGCGGTCATCGGCCACGACCTGCTCCTGATGCCGCTCTACACGCTCGCCGACCGGTCGGCCATGGCGGTCTTCAGGCACCGCAAGCCCAGGCTGCCCGCCGTGCCGTGGATCAACTACCTGCGCGTCCCCGCGGCGCTTTCCGGCATGCTGCTGCTGATCTGGTTCCCGCTGATCTTCCGGCTGCCCACCCGTTTCCCTGACACGACGACCCTGTCGCTGGACCCGTACCTCTGGCACTGGCTTGCCGTGACCGGAGCACTGTTCCTGCTGTCCGCCGCCGCGCTTGCCCTGCGGCTGGGAGCGGTCCGCCATGACGGTCAGGCTGGCGCAGGTAAGACGTCGCCCGGGCGTGACGCTCATGCGGTGAAGGGCGTCGCCCCGCCGGCGCTCCGCGACCCGACGACAGCTAGCGGCAGGAGCCCAGGAATGACGAGCCCGTCCACGATTACCGAACGCGTCGCGCAGATGCACGCCACTATGGCGTCCGATCCGCCCAGCGAGGCCATGGGCGCCTTCGCCCGCGAACAGGCCGAGCTGGCGGCCATCGTGCCGGCCGGCATCGCCTCGGTCGGGACCGTCCTGCCCAACGCGGAGCTGCTCGACGTGCACGGAGCGGCCACGACGCTGTACGCCGCGGCCGGGGGCGGCACGTCGGTCCTGGTCTTCTACCGGGGCGCCTGGTGCCCGTACTGC
>JAWWPV010001040.1:0-2925 GCA_033854775.1 Trebonia sp. | reverse complement strand
GACATTTTACCTCCATTGGCCCACTTTCCTCCGCAGGCCTTTCCTTGTCACGCTCTATATTGCCCTACTGAATTCTGTGCATGCGGAAGTCACGCTGTGATAACGCTCTGCATTCCGGACCGATGCTCTGAACTGTCTATGCATCCGCGATAAGCCGGAATAGCGGGAAGAGTTCCGCTCTGCCAGGTCCTGCTGAGCCATGGTCGAGATCAGTCGGGCGTGGCCAGGTACCCGGCGAGGTGGTCGATCACCTCGCGCGCGTCGTCCTCGATGCCGTGAATGAACGTGGACTTGCGCCGTCGCAGCACGGGCAGGCCAAGCGCGTAGAGCCCGGGACTGTCGACCACGCCGCCGTCGTGGCGCAGGCGGCCCTTCTCGTCGACCACGGGGACGTCGAGCCAGCCGTAGTCGGGCCGGAAGCCCGTCGCCCACACGACCGCGCGGATCTCACCGCTGCGCAGGTCAGCCTGGAGCCGCGCCGAGTCGGGCGCGGCCGTCGGCGCGAAGCGCTCTGGCGCGTCGAACTCGGCGTCACGCCCGCTCGTGAGCGCCCACTCGTCGAAGTTGTCAAGCAGGCGATTCATCTTGAGGTCCGCGAGCGAGAACACGTTGCGCAGCCCGCCGGAGAACAGCGCGCGGCCGTCGCGGGCCATCGCCCACCTGCCCACCACCTCAACGCCAAGCGCGGTGAGCGCGTTGAGGTCGAGCGTCGCCCGTTCCGGGGTGCCGACGAGCTGGGGCGAGGGCAGCCCCCTGGCCCGGGTAAGGTCGTCGACTTCGTCGTACCGCTGGTCCCACACGCCGGACGCGTCCATCCACCACAGCACGTCGCGGCCGCGGTAAACGCGCGGCAGCCGCACGTGTTCCCCCACGGAAAGGATCACCGGCCTGCCCGACCGCCTGATCTCGGCCGCCAGCTGCACGCCGGTCGCCGACGCTCCCACCACGAGCACGCCGCCGTCGGGAAGCCGGCCGGGCTCGCGGTAGTCGAATGGCGTCAGCCGCTCCACGGACGCTGGGACGCCCTCGCCGAGCGCCGGCACTGATGGCCGGTTGCAGGCGCCGCTCGCGATCACCACGGTCCGGCAGGCGATCTCGCCATCGCTCGTCGCCACGCGGTAGCCGTCGTCGGCGCGCCGGACCGACGTGACGTTCACGCCGGTCCTGACCGGGGCACGGGAGACCTTGGCGAAGCGCTCGATGAACTCGGTCACCTCGCCCATCGTCATGTAGCCGTCGGGGTCCGTGCCTTCGTAGCGCACGCCGGGCAGGCGGCTCTGCCAGTTGGGCGTGAGCAGCCGCAGCGAGTCCCAGCGTTCACGCCGCCAGGAGTTCGCCACCTCCCCGCGCTCAAGGACGATGTGGTCGACCGACCGCTCGCTCAGGAAGTGGCTCGCGGCCAGGCCCGAGTGCCCCGCGCCGATGACGACCGTGCTGGTGCGCTCGATGGCAGTGCTCCTTGACAGTGCTTCCTTAAAGGGCAGTGCTCCCTTAAAGAACAGTGCTCCCTTAAAGACAGGAGGGGCTCCTCAGGCGACTTCGACGGTGATGTCCGTCGGGTTGGTCAGCGCGTCGAAGACGGCGGACCGCTTCTGTGACTGGGCCACCAGCGCCTCGATGTCCTCCTTGGAGGCGTCCGCGTCGACGTGGAACGTCACCTTGATGCTGTCGTACCCGTTGCGGACGTCGCTGTCGGCACCGAGGATCCCGCGAATGTCGTGGTTGCCTTCGACCGTCGACTCGACCGAGCGCAGTTGGATGCCGCGGTTCTGCGCGACGGACGCCACGCCTGCCGTCAGGCAGCTCGCTAGGCCGACGAGGAGGTACTCGATCGGCGTGATGCCGTTGTCCTCCGCCGCGAAGACCTCGGGGTGGTCGGCGGTGAACACTGTTTCGCTCTTGTGGCTCTGCTCCTCCCCGAGGCCGAAGAAGTTCTGGATCGTCGTTGTGCTGTGGACGCCGTTCTGCCATTTGGAGGACGCCCGCCAGGTGAACTGAGCCGCCTCAGGCGCGCCCTTCAGTGCCTCGCGTGCGTCGAGCAGTGCCTGAACGTTGACTCCGTTGTCGATCGTTGTCATGTCGCGTGATGTCCCTTTCGCCCTATTTCCCAGATTTCCCACCGGGATGCTTGACAATACAGTGGCCGGACAGATTATGACTAGAGCTATGATTCCGCCCATGGTCACAGCCTCGACGCTCCCAGCCGGCTCGGTCGGCAGTGTCGAGACGCAGTACCTCGACCTGCCAGAACCGGTACAGCTGGACTGCGGACAGGCGCTGCACCCGATCCGCGTGGCGTACGAGACCTACGGCACCCTCTCCCCCGGGCGCGACAACGTCATCCTGGTGTGCCATGCGCTCAGCGGCGACGCCCACGCGGCCGGCTTCTCAAAGACGCCCCCTCAGGACAGCGCGCGCGACGGGTTCGCGGCCGAGGACCGCGACGGTTCGGCCGGCAAGGGACTCGGCTGGTGGGACGGGATGATCGGCCCGGGCAAGGCATTCGACACCGACCGCTTCTTCGTCGTCTCCACGAATCTGCTCGGCGGCTGTCGCGGGACGACGGGGCCGTCGTCGATCGACCCGGCGACAGGCGAGCCGTACGGGTCCGGCTTCCCCGTCATCACCGTCGCCGACATGGTACGCACCGAGCGGGCGTTCCTCGACGTCCTCGGTATCGAGCGACTCGCGGCGGTGGCCGGTGGCTCGCTCGGCGGGATGCAGGCGTTGCAGTGGGCGATCCTGTTCCCTGATCAGGTCGATGCCATCGTGGTGATCGCCAGCACGCACGCCCTGCACCCGCAGGGTGTGGCCTGGAACGCGATCGCGCGTGACGCCATCATGCGCGACCCCGCCTGGCAAGGCGGCCACTACTACGGCACAGGCCGCACGCCCCACGCCGGCATGGGCGTGGCGCGGATGGTC
>JAWWPV010001039.1:0-4191 GCA_033854775.1 Trebonia sp. | reverse complement strand
CGCGACGTGGCGCATATCGGGCACGCGGAACTGCTGACGCCGACGCCGGAAGCGTCGCTTGAGTACTTCACCGCGCTGCTCGGGCTCACGGTGGTTTCCGGGGAGGGCGGCTCTTGGTACCTGCGGGACTACCTCGCGGGCGCGGGGCGACTGCATCACCTGGCGTTCTGGGTCGACTCGCGGGAGGACGTGCTGCGCGCTGGCTGGGGCGCGCGGCTCCCTGCAACGTTCCGCACCTACGGCACTCCCCCGCTTGGCGCTCCCGAGGAATCGGTCATCTCCGACTGGCCCGCCCCCGCTTTGCCACCCGGCGACCATTGTTTGCTTAGGAGGTGACCATGATCGCCACCCTTGCTTACCAGGCGACCATGATCACGACCGTTATGTCCTCTATGCGGCACCGGCTGCTAAGAAGAGGCGGATGATCGTCTGATCACGAAGGCTTTCGTGTAGGAAAAGCAGCTAATAACCTGCGGATCCTTCACGATCATGGGCCGCCCGCCCGCGCTAGCGGCCGGCCGGTACGACACGCGTAGCGGCCGGCCGGTACGACACGCGTTACTCCCTGAGATCGGCTAGCGTACTTGGGGCGTAAGTGCGCATCGCTGATCGGTCATCAAGGCAGGGGCATGAAGAAGGTCGTAGGAGTGGTGGTCGCGGTTATCGTCGTGCTCGGCGTCGCCGGGTTCGCGGGCTTGCACGCCGTCAACGCGAGCGGGCAGCCGGCCAAGACGAAGGCCGCGGCCGCCGTCAAGGTCGCGACGAGCACCAGGACGTATTCCATGACGGTCGGCGGCCTGAAGCGGAGTTATGAGGTCATCGCGCCGGTCAAGGCGCTGCCGAAGTCGGCCCCGGTCATCGTCATGCTCGCCGGCATCGGGGCCGCCACCGCTTCCGGGGCGACCATGGTCCACGGAGAGATCACCAGGGACGACCTTGTCCCCTACGCGACCAGCGACCAGGCGGAGATCGTCTACCCGGAGCCCTTGTACGGGTCGTGGAACGCCATCGGCTGCTGCGGCGAGGCGGCCACCAAGAACGTCAATGACCTGGCCTTCCTTAAGGCGCTCGTGGCGAAGGTGGACCCTGGGCACGCGCGGCACATCGACGTCGTCGGGTACAGCAACGGCGCGCGACTGGCCTACCGGGTCGCCTGCGTCAACCCGGGCTTGTTCGACGAGTACGCGATGGTGAAGGGCGAACCCGCGCCCGGCTGCGACATGCGCAAGCCAGTGACGATCCTTCAGATCGCATCGGTTAACGACCCCGAGGTGCCCTACCAGCCGGGAGACCACGGCAGCGTCGAGTCGCTGCCGGTGACGACCCTGGTCGGCGAGTTGCGCACGACGGCAAAGTGCCCGGCGAAGACCGCGGTGGGCCATTCTGGGGAAATGACCCTGACGACGTGGTCAGGGTGCGCGGGCGGCAGCCGGATCGGCCTCGCGGCGTGGGCGGGCGGCGTGCACTCCTTCCCCAGGCCGCCCGGCAGCGTCCCCGCGGCCTCGCAGGTGATCTGGGCCTTCTTCACCAGGACCTCGATCGCTCCGCTGCCCTGATCCCAGGGACGGCACCTCGCCACGGCGTCATCCTGACCGGCCTTGAACCGGGAGGTCAGTCGCGAACGGGGAGGGTCAGCCGCATGATGGTGCCGCCATGCGGGGCCGGCTCCGCCGCGATCGTGCCACCATGCCAGGCGGCGATCTCGCGGACGACGGCGAGTCCGAGGCCGGAACCCGGGGCCGAGCGGGATGTCAGGGCACGGTAGAAGCGGTCGAAGACGAACGGGAGGTCCTCGTCGGCGATGCCGGGGCCGTGGTCGCGGACGGTGAACTCGCCGCCCGTCAGCCGCACCTGGACCGGACCCGCCGGCGGGCCGAACTTGGCGGCGTTGTCGAGCAGGTTCTTGAACGCGACGCGCAGCCGGTCGGCGCTGCCCTCGATGACGCCACCGGCGAGGTCGGCGTCGAACTGCGTCTTCGGCCAGTCGCGCCGTGCCGCCTCCAGGGCGTCGGCGGCGACGGCGTTGAGCCGGACGAGGGACATAGCGGTCGCGGACGGCTCGCCCCTGGCCAGGTCGGTGACGCTGGACACCAGGCGGCTAAGCTCCGCGACCTGGTCGGTGACCCGGGCGAGCACCTCCTTGCGCTCCGCGGCCGGCAAGTCCGGGTTCTCGGTGAGAACGTCGACGTTGATCCGCAGGCTCGCGAGCGGGGTGCGGAGCTCGTGGCTGGCGTCGCTGACCAGGCGCCGTTGCGCGTCGAGCGACCGCTGGAGCGCGCCAAGCATGGCGTTGAACGTGGTGGCGAGCCTGCCGAGCTCGTCCCTGCGGCCCACCTCGACCCGCCTGCCCGGGTCGCCGGTCAGCGAGACCTCCTCCGCCACGCTGGCGAGCCTGGCGACCGGCGAGAGGCCGGTCCTGGCCACGGCCCAGCCAAGAAGGGTGGCGACGGCCACGCCGATCGCGCTGAGCGTCGCCAGCGTTTCCCCGACGCGCGCGACCTCCTCATCGGTGCCGGTTAGCGGCTCGGCCACCTGCATGGCCAGTCCCGGCGCGAGCGGAGCGGTGAGGACCATGGCCCTGGTCCCGCTGACCTCCTGGGTGGCGTAGAACGAGTCCGCGCGACCGCTCGCCACGGCGATGTCCGCCGGACTGGCGGGGATCCCGGCGTCGCCTGGCGGTGCCCAGACGGCGCCCGCCGAGGTGATCACCTGGGTGTACGTGAGGACATTGAACCCGGACGAGTGCGGCGGGACCCAGTGGCTCGGGATGTGGCCGTGCAGCTTCCTGACCTCGTCCTGGACCGCTCCCGCGCGGGTGGCGACCTCCGCGCGGACCTGGTTCTGAAGGTCCGTGCGGATCGCGAGGAAGGCGACCGCGGTGATGGCGAGCGCGACCGCCGCCACCGCGCCGGCCGCCACGAGGGTGAACCTGGTCTTCAGCGTCAGGCGGGACTTCATGCACCCGCTCGCAGCACGTAGCCGATACCGCGCACGTTGTGCACGAGGCGGGGCAGCCCGTCGACCTCGAGCTTGCGGCGCAGCAGCGCGACGAAGACCTGAAGCGCGTTCGAGGCGGGTGCCTCGCCGTAACCCCACACCCGGTCGGTGATCACGTCGTAGCTCAGCACCTGCTCCGCGTTGCGGACCAGCAGCTGAAGAAGGGCGAACTCGATCTTGGTGAGGGCGAGGGGCACGCCGGCGCGGGTAGCCGAATGGCTGGTGATGTCCAGCGTCAGGTCGGCGTAGCCGAGCAGGTCATGGGCCGGCTTGGTGCGCCGCAGCAGGGCGTTGACCCGGGCGACCAGCTCGCGCAGCGCGAAGGGCTTGACCAGGTAGTCGTCGGCCCCCGCCTCAAGCCCGGCCACCCGGTCATCGATCGCGTCCCGCGCGGTGAGCACCAGGACAGGGGTGCCATCCCCACGGCCGCGCAGCGCCCGGCACGTGTCGAGCCCGTTGAGCATGGGCATGAGGACGTCCAGGATGATCAGGTCCACCGGCGCGTGGGCGACCGCGCTCAGCGCCTCGGCGCCGTCGGCGGCCGTGGCGACGGCATAGCCCGCGTAGCCCAGGGCACGGCGCAGCGAGTCGCGCACGTCGCGGTCGTCATCCACGACCAAGAGCCTGGGTTGCATAGCTGAGAGTGAAGCAGCCGAGACTGCGAGAAAGCTGAGAGTTGCCTGAAGCCCGTTACATTTTCAGGGACTTTTAACAATCGCTGGCCACCCTACCTGGCATGTCTCCTCGCAGCCGACCGAGCACAGCCCCGCCTGAAACAGCTGTGTCAACCGCGCCCGCCCTGTGGCTCGTCCGGCACGGCGAGTCGACCTGGAACACCGCGGGTCTCGCCCAGGGCCACAACGACGAGGCGGAACTGACCGAGCGCGGGCGGCGCCAGGTGGCCGAGGCCGCGGCGCAGTTCGGTTACCGCCCGGTCCGCGCGATCTACGCCAGCGACCTGCGCCGCGCGCGGCAGACCGCCGCCGCCTTCGCCGCGGTGCTCGGCCTGACCGTCTACGCCGACACCAGGCTGCGGGAGCGGTCGCTCGGCGTGCTCGAGGGCGTCCCGTCGACGGCGCTCGGCCCTTCGGTGACGGGCCTGGACGGCGGCCGGGTGGTCGATCCGGACGCGCGGCCGGCCGGCGGGGAATCGGTGCGCGAGATGTACCAGCGCGCCGCCGCGTTCTGCGACGA
>JAWWPV010001038.1:0-11994 GCA_033854775.1 Trebonia sp. | reverse complement strand
TTCCGAGCAGCCAAAACGACTATTGACAGGACAAACCTACGTACAACATACTGCGTGTTGCGCACAGTATACAAAATAACTGTCACAGCCCGTGACGGATTGTGGCCCACCCCGACCGGGTTCCGCTGCCCCGTGCCGGGGCAGCCGCCGGGACGCACGAGTGACCACGACTTCCCGCTGCTACCCGCTATCTCTGGAGAGGTGAGTACGACGAGTCAACACAACCTCCGTCAGCCAAAGCCTGACGCGGCTGCGGGGTCATCCCCGTCGGCGGGGCAGGCGGGCCAAGAGGCAGGCCGGCTACCGCTGAGCCGCAGCCTGAAGCTCCTGGAGACGGTAGCGCTGACGGTAGCGGCGGTCGCTCCCACCGCGGGGGTCTTCATCATCGTCCCGGTCGCGCTGGTCGCAACCGGCACGGGCACTTTCTACACCTTCCTGCTCGGCGCCGCCATCGCGGTGTGCGTCGGTTACTGCTACGCGGAGCTCGGGGTAGCCTTTCCCTACGCGGGTGGCGAGTACTCGATAGCCGGGCGGGTGCTAAGCAGGCCCATCGGGTTCGTCACGCTCATCATGTGGATCATCCAGATCGTGTTCGGGCTCAGCGCGATCTCGCTGGGCGCCGCCACCTACCTGAGCGGCATCTGGCCCGGCTTGAACCCGAACGCATTCGGCGCCGGGCTGGCGGCCCTGGCCACGATCATCGCGATCTTCCGCGTCAACCGCGGCGCCAAGGTAACCGTCCTCTTCATGGTCGTCGAGCTGGCGGTGCTGGCGATCATCGCCGTCCTCGGCTTCACGCATGTCCATAACGGGGCGTCGGCGCTGTTTTCTCCCCACCTCTTCTCGGCGTCAGGTCACACCACCCCGGTCGGCATCGGCACCATCGTCGCGGGCATCTCGTTCTCCTTGTACACCTACAACGGTTACGGAAGCGCCGTCTACTTCTCGGAGGAACTGCAGGGCGGCCGACGCCAGGTCGGGCGTGTTGTGCTGCTGTCCCTGTTCGCCGTGATCCTGGTGACCCTTATCCCGGTCGTCGCCATCCTGCTCGGCGCACCGTCGATTGGCGCGATGAGCAACTCCAGTTCGCCCATGACCTACTTCGTGACGACGCTGTCTGACAAGACGCTGAACACCGTGATAGGCGTGATGGTCGTCCTGTCGGTGTTCAACGCGGTGATCGCGGGCATCATGTCGTTCGCCCGGATCGTGTACTCCTCTGGCCGGGACCACGCCTGGCCTCAGCCGATCAGCAGGTGGCTGGCCACCGTAGCTCCGCAATCGAGGTCGCCGTGGGTGGCCACGCTAGTCCTTGGCGTCCCGATCGTCGTCCTAACCGCGGCCTCGAACCTGGCTGAGGTCGTCACGTTCACCGGCGTCCTGGTGACGATCGTGTACGTCGTGGTCACGCTGTCCGCCGTCGCCAGCCGTTGGCGCAAGATTCCCGGTCAGCGGGAGTACCGGATGCCCGCCTGGCCGCTTGCCCCGCTGCTGGCCCTGGCGGCCACTGTCTACGTGATGACCCAGCAAACCGGCGGAAACCTGGAGATCACCGGCTGGATCGTGCTCGGCTCGGTGCTGTACTTCGCGGCTTACCTGCGGAGCCGGCGCACCGGCCGCTGGACACTGGACGACGCTCCCGCGCAGAGCGAGCAGAGCGAGCAGTGAACGGCGGCCTGGCATTCTGACCGCCCAGGCCGCGCTCTGCCACCAGAGCCGCTCGGCCACTCAGCCGCTTGCCACTTCTCCTATGCCAACCGGCCAAAGCATGAGTAATAGAAAAGGAACTGCATGCGCGTCCATGACTGCAACTGGATGATGCTCGAGGAGTACCTCAAGCATGACGATCGGGTCGTACTGCCGATCGGATCAACCGAGCAGCACGGGTACCTGTCGGTAGGTACCGACGCGATCCTCGCCGAGCGGGTTTCGGTGGAGGCTGCGGAGCCGCTGGGCGTGCCCGTGATGCCAGTGCTGCCCTTCGGGCTGGCGCCGTACTTCGCGGCGTTCCCCGGAAGCATGACCGTGCGGGCCAGCACCTACCTGGCGCTCATCCGCGACCTGCTGGATTCCCTGACAAAACAGGGTTTCCGGCGGATCGCGATCGTGAACGGGCACGGGGGCAACTCCCCGGCGGTCGGCGTGGTCCGCGAGTGGATCGCGGAGGACCGCCCGGAGCGGGTCCAGGTGGTGTTCCACAGCTGGTACAACGCGCCCCGCACGGCGGAGGCGTCGCTGCGGTTCGGGCCGAGCATCTCGCACGGGTCCTGGGTCGAGAACTTCCCGTGGACCCGGATACCAGGCGTGGTACCGCCCGAAGGCAGCAAGCCGGTGATCCCCAACGAGGTCATCGTGCAGTCCACCCCTCAGGAGATCCGTGAGCTGACCGTCGACGGCAGCTTCGGCGGTCCTCATGAGCGGCCCGACGAGGAGATGCTGGAGATCTGGCGGACCGGCGTGGAAGAGGTCCGCGAGGTCATCGAGCACGGCTGGAGCGTCAAGTGAGCGAACTGACGGGCAAGACGGCCCTGGTCACCGGGACCGCGCACGGCATCGGCGCGGCGATCGCGGCGACCCTGGAGCGAGCAGGCGCCACGGTGCACGGCGTGGACAAGGACACGCTGGACGTCACCGATCCCGCCGCGGTGGCCCGTTTCGCGGAAAAGATCGGGCCGGTGGACATCCTGGTGAACAACGCCGGCGGGGTGGCCGGCCAGGTCCATCATCCGGTCGAGGAGATCCGCGATGAGGACTGGCGCGCTGTCGTCGACGCGAACCTGACGAGCACGTTCCTCTGCACCCGGGCGGTGGTGCCGGGCATGAAGAAGGCCGGTGCCGGCCGGATCGTCAACATCTCTTCCGGCGCCGGGCGGAGCGTGAGCCTCACGGGTGTCCAGGCGTACGCGAGCGCGAAGGCCGGCCAGATCGGGTTCACCCGGCAGATGGCCCACGAGCTTGGCCAGTACGGCATCACGGTGAACTGCATCGCCCCCGGCTTCGTGCTCTCCAACCCCACGACCGAGAAGCAGTGGGAGAGCTACGGCGAGGAAGGCCAGCGCCAGCTCGTGGAGAGAATCGCCCTGCGCCGGCTCGGCACGGCGCAGGACATCGCGAACGGCGTGAAGTTCTTTGTTTCCGACGACGCTTCCTGGATTACGGGGCAGGTGATTTCCATTGACGGCGGACATGCCATCTTTTAAGGATCCCGAGCACTACCTGGCCGAGCTGACGGAGTTCGTGGCGATCCCGAGCGTGAGCCGCGAGTCCAACCCGCCGGACATGCGCGCCGCCGCGCAGTGGCTCGCCGGGCATCTCGCCTTCGCGAACGCCCGTCTCCTCGAGACCGACGGCAACCCCGTGGTGGCCGGCGAATGGCTGGGCGCACCCGGCGCGCCCACCGTGCTGGTCTACGGGCACTACGACGTGCAGCCGACCGGGTCGCTGGACGAATGGCGCACCCCGCCGTTCGAGCTGACCGTCGCCGACGGCAAGGCGTACGGGCGCGGCGCCACCGACGACAAGGGCCCGATCCTGGTCGTCCTGAAAACCGCCCAGGCCTTTATCGAGCAATTCGGCGGCCTGCCGCTGAACGTGAAGTTCCTCTTCGAGGGCGAAGAGGAGATCGGCAGCCCGAACCTCCCGGCGTTCCTGCGCGCCAACGCCGAACAGTTCGCCGCCGACCTGGTCATCTCCGCCGACGGCGCGCAGTGGCGGCCCACCGAGCCGTCGGTGTCGATCGCGTCCAAGGGCCTTGCCTCCCTCGACATCACGGTGACCGGCGCCGGCCGGGACCTGCACTCGGGCCGCTACGGCGGCACCGTGCAGAACCCGGTCCACACGCTGGCCCAGCTGCTGGCCGGGCTGCACGACGCGGAGGGCCGGGTCGCGGTGCCCGGCTTCTACGACGGCATCCCTGGCCTCACCGCACAAGAGCGGGCCGAGATCGCCGCGGTGCCGTTCGACGACGACGCCTACGCCGCCGAACTCGGCGTCCCCGGCCTGTACGGCGAGCCCGGCTACAGCACCCTGGAACGGCTGTGGATGCGGCCGACGCTGGAGATCAACGGCATCGCCGGCGGCGGCCCCTACACCGTCATCCCGCACACGGCGTCCGCGCACGTCACCTGCCGGCTCGTCCCCGGCCAGCGGCCCGCCGCGGTAATCGCCGCGATCCGGGCCTACGTGGAATCCGCCGTCACGCCCGGGGTCACGGTCGAGGTCACCGCCGAAAAGGGCGGCGCCGCGGCCTACACCATCGATCCCCGGCACCCGGCCGTGACCGCGGCACGCGACGCCCTCGCCGCCGTCTACCCGGGCCAGGAGGTCATCCACGCGCGGATCGGCGGCACCCTGCCCGGCACTGTCCTGTTCGAGGAAGTCCTCGACGCGAAGACCCTGTTCTTCTCCTTCTCCATCGCCGACGAAATGCTGCACGCCCCCAACGAGTTCCTCCGCGTCCGCCGCCTCGGCGAGGGAATGCGGGCGTGGTCGCTGCTGTGGCGGGAGCTCAGTCAGCAGCAACCTGGAGCCATGTCGGCGTCGGCCCAGTCCGGGGGAATCCGATGAGGATCACCCAGGTCCTGTCCGTGCCGGCGCGCACCGGGTTCTTCACCGACGACCAGGCGGCCATCCGGATCGGGGTGCAGGCGGACGGCTTCACCTACGCCGGCGCGCCTGTCACTCCTGGCTTCACGGCCGTCCGGCAGGCCGGCCAGGCGGTCAGCGTGATGTTCGTCCTCGACGACGGCTTCGTCGCCCAGGGCGACTGCGCGGCCGTGCAGTACTCCGGCGTGGGCGGACGGGACGTGCTGTTCCGCGCGCAGGACGGCCAGCGGATGATCGCCGAGCATGTCGCGCCGGCGCTGACGGGCCGGGAACTGACCACGTTCCGCGACATGGCACCGTCGCTGGACGCGCTGCCGGTGCACACCGCGGTCCGGTACGGTATCACGCAGGCGCTGCTGGCGGCGGTTGCCCACCGGCGCCAGGTCACCATGGCTGAAGTGGTGCGTGACGAGTACGACACCGGTGTGACGCTGGCACCGGTACCGGTTTTCACGCAATGCGGTGACGAGCGGTACAACAATGTGGACAAGATGATCCTCAAAGAGGCCGACGCCCTGCCGCATGGCCTGATCAACAACGTGGCGGAACGGCTGGGAGCCGAGGGTGAACTGTTCGAGGCGTACCTGCGCTGGGTCCGCGACCGGGTCCTGGCGCTGCGGACTCGCGAGGACTACGCGCCGGTGCTGCACTTCGACACCTACAGCACGATCGGGCTCGCGTTCGGCATGGACACCGCCCGGATGGCGGACTACCTGTGCCGGCTGGCAGACCTCGCGGCTCCGTTCCAGCTCCGCGTGGAACAGCCGATGGACGCCGGCAGCCGTGAGCCGCAGGTGGAGGCGATGGGCAAGCTGCGGGCCGCGCTCCGTGAGCGGGACTCTTCAGCCGAGATTGTCATCGACGAGTGGTGCAACACGATGGATGACATCCGCGTGTTCACCGACGCCCAGGCGGCGGACGTCATCCACGTCAAGACACCGGACCTGGGCGGCGTCAACAACACCATCGACGCGCTGCTCTACGTGCGCCAGCACGGCCTGGCCGCCTACTGCGGCGGTACCTGCAACGAGACCGACCTGTCGGCGCGCGTGTGCACCCACATCGCGATGGCCTGCGGCGCGGACCAGGTGCTCGCCAAGCCGGGGATGGGCGTGGACGAGGGCCTGATGCTTGTCGGCAACGAAATGGCCAGGGTGACCGCGCTGGCGCGGGCACGGACGCCGCGGTAAGCGCGGGGATTCACGTAGAGCAGAAGGGAGAACGCGATGTCCATGTCCGGAGCGCCGGGCGCCGCGGTCGGCGAGCCGCTGCGGCACGACTCGCTCGCGCGCAGCGCGGCCGACTGGATAGCCGCGCACATCATCTCCGGCGATATCAAGCCAGGGGAAAAGCTGACCGAGTCCGGACTGGCCGAGCGGATGGGGATCAGCCGCTCGCCGGTGCGCGAGGCGCTGCAGGCACTGTCACGGGACGGGCTCATCACCGTCGAACCGCGCCGTGGCGCGCGGGTCAACAGGCTCAACGCGCGCGACGTGGCCGACCTGTACGCCTGCCGGCTGGTGCTCGAGCCGCCGTGCATCGCGCTGGCGGCCGCGGCACTCACCGACGTCACCGCGGCGGCACTGGAGAAGACATTCGAGCGCATGGCCGCGGCGGTAGCCGCCCACGACTCGATGGAGTACGAGGACGTGCTCAAGGACTACAACTGGACCGTGCTGGCGGCCTGCCCGAACCGCATACTGAGTGACTATGCCCAGAGTTCCTGGCGCAGCGCACTGCGGTACTGGGACCTGCTAGTACGGGCGTCGGACAACTACCCGGCCGAATCGCTCGCCCGCAACGAGAACCTGCACGCGGCGATCCGCGCGCGGGACGCGGCGGGGGCCGAACAGGCAGCCATCGAAATCCTGGAGCAGGGCCGCGTTGAACTGCTGCGAATACTCGGCTATCTCTCCGTCGGCAAGGACGCTGGCTCGCCGACGGAAGTCCCTGCCAGCCCTTGATACTGAGCTGGCTGGAACCTTCCGGTCAGGCGACCGGGTGACGGCGGCGTTACTGCCTATCATTAGCCGCGCTGATAAGGCGTGCTCAGATTGCCCCTTTCCCCCGGCCTCGCAGTGAGGTCTGCTGGCAGCACAGAGATTCTGCACCACGACGCGGCTTCCCTCTCCGGAACCACCTAGACAGGCCGGGGAACGGGACTTTCGGCTCCGGTTATCCGCCCTGGCCGTGCAGCGCGTGCCCGTGGCATGGATGCGGCATCCGCAGGCACCGGCAAGGAGGAAACATGGACCAGAACTACCCTGTGCAGGTGCGAGCTCGCATGGACGAGCCGCTCAGCCGCTGGCTGTGGCTGGTCAAGTGGCTGCTGGCGATCCCGCACTACATCGTGCTGTTCTTCTTGTGGATCGCGTTCGCCGTTGTCACGGTCATCGCGTTCTTCGCGATCTTGTTCACCGCCCGCTACCCCCGCACGCTGTTCAGCTTCAACCTTGGGGTGCTGCGCTGGTCCTGGCGGGTCGGCTACTACACCTACAGTGCCCTGGGGACCGACCGCTACCCGCCGTTCAGCCTGGCTGAGGAGCCGGACTACCCCGCGACGCTGGACGTCGCCTACCCCGAGCGGCTCTCCCGCGGCCTGGTCCTGGTCAAGTGGTGGCTGCTGGCGATCCCGCAGTACGCCATCGTCGCAGTGTTCGCCGGCGGCGCTGCCTACACCGCTACCGGGAGCAAGGGGGGCACCTGGCAGGCCGATGCCCTTTCCGGCGGCCTGATCGGCCTGCTCGTGCTCTTCGCGGCGATCACGCTGCTGTTCGCGGGCCGCTACCCGCGAGGGCTGTACGACCTCGTCATCGGCATGAACCGCTGGGTGCTGCGGGTCATCGCGTACGCCGCCTTGATGACCGACGCCTACCCGCCGTTCCGCCTGGACCAGGGCGGGGCCGACCTGCCCGCTCCTGCACCCGATGACCCCGCGCCCGCATCGGCCGCTTCGGCCGCAAGGGTCGGCTGAGGAACCTTTTATAGTCATCCTGCCGCAGCCGAGGACGGGCGGCGGCCCTGTTTATCGCTCCCGGTCGGGACCGCCGACGATTCCGAGGCGTCATTGCTTCAGTCGAAGTTGTTCTTGCGTCCCTCGCGGACGTAGTCGACGGTCGACCTGATGTGCTGCTCACCGTGGACGGCGCGCTTCTTCGCGATGTGGCCGAACATCTGGATGCCGAACCCGCCGTCGAGGTCGCTCACGATCCGCTGCTTCCACGGGCGCCGGACGATCTGGGTGGTCAGCCGGCGCGTGGTCCTGGGCTGGGTCATGATGTGGTCGGAGATCTTGTAGGCCCGGCTGATCAGCTGGTCGCGCGGCACCACCTCGTTGACCATCCCCCATTCCAGGGCCTCCCGGGCGCTGATCGCCTCCCCGGTGAGCAGGGCGTAAGCGGCGCGCTTGACCCCGAGCAGTTCCTGGAAGGCGTTGTGGATGCCATCGGCCGGCACCGAGCCGATGTCATAGTGCAAGTCGAAGATCGTGGCATCCTCAGCGGCCAGGGTGATGTCACACATGAGGACTATCTCGGAGTGAAAGCCGGGACCGTTCAGTAGTCCGATTGTCGGAATTTCTATGTCGTTGACCAGAGCGCTGACATTGATACGGCCGTCCTTGTAGGCGTACTCGTAGGCCCAGTGCTCCATGTCGGCCTCTTCGAGGGCAAAGCCCTCGGGGTCGGAGCCCATCATGAACTCCTCTCCGGACCCGGTGAGGATGAGGATCTCGTTCTCCGGGTCCGCGCCGACGGTCTTCAGCATTTGGCCGAGCGCGCGGTGGTTCTGCACGCTGAGTTGGATGGGGCCGCCAACGGTATGCGCGGCGACAAGAAGAACTCCGTCGTCCCGGCGTTCCATGCGGAAGAAGTCCTTGAACGTCTCCCGGTAGTCCTCGAAACGAGGAGCCGGGATGAATTCCTGCAGTGACATGAACGGTCCTTCGACGTGTGAATATGAACAGGGACAGGGGTCGTCACGTCAGACGGGCGAGTACTCGCCGCTCTCCGCGGTCGCGACCGGCGCGGAAGGCGCCAGGCCGGGCGCGCCCAGTGCGGACCAGATCGTGTCGATGAGCGCCTTAGTCGACAAGCCGTACTTGTCGAAGAGATACGGGCCGCTGAGCGCCCCTTCCGCAAACGTGTCTCGCAGCCCGATCCGGTGCAGCGGCCGGCCAAGACCCGCCTCTGCGAGGGTCTCAGCGACGGCCGAGCCCAGGCCGCCGATCACGGAGTGGTTCTCGGCCGTGACCACGATCTTCGCCTCCGCGGCCGCGCCCTGCACGGTCGCCGTGTCAAGCGGCTTAATCGCGGGCACGTTGATGACCGACACCGACACGCCGTGCTCACCGAGCGCCCCCGCCGCCGCCAGCGCGGAGGCGAGCATCATCCCGCTGGCGAACAGGGCCACGTCCGTGCCGGGCATGAGGACTTCCGCGCGGCTCAGGTTCAGCACGTGGTCGTCGCCGAAAATCACCGGGATCTCACCGCGCTTGAGCCGGACGTACACCGGACCCGGCACGTCCACGACGGCCTCGACGACCTGGCGGGTCTCCACGGCGTCGGCGACGTCCACGATCGTCATGTTGGGCAGCGCCCGCATCAGCGCGACGTCGTCGATCGCCTGGTGACTCGGCCCGCCCGGCGACGACACGCCGGGCATGAAGCCGATGATGCGCACTGGCAGGTTCGGGTAGGCGACGGCGTTGGCGATCTGGTCGAGAGGCCGGCGGGTGGCGAAGACACCGAACGTGTGCACGAACGGGATGTAGCCGCAGCGGGCGAGCGTGCCGGCCATGCCCATCATGTTCGCCTCGGCCATACCGCCGTGGATGAACCGCTCGGGGAGTTCGGCCTGGAACAGGTCGACCTCACACTGCCGGGTCAGGTCACCGCTGAGGCACAGGATCTCGTCGCGGCGGCGGGCCAGGTCCACCAGCGCCCGGCCGTAGGGCTTCAGTTCGGTGGGATAGGGCGGCTTACGCATGAAGGGCCTCCAGCTTGCCGGTAAGTTCCTCGACCGCGGCCTTGGCCAGTTCGGGTGGCAGCTTGATGAAGTGCCCGTCCGCGTCCGGTGGCAGGCAGTCCAGGCCATGCGTGATCGACGTGCGGCAGATCAGCACGCTCGGCCGGCCGGCCTGTGCGTCCGCCTCGGCGAGTGCGGCGGATACCGCGTCCACGTCGTGGCCATCGAGATCTCGCACGTGCCAGCCGAACGCCGACCACTTGGCCGCGATGGGCTCGATCGTGGTGATGCTGTCGACCGGGCCGTCCACCTGTGAGTTGTTGGCGTCGAGCAGCACCACCAGCCGGTCGAGACGGTGGTGGGCGGCGAACAGGGCGGCCTCCCAGACCTGCCCCTCCTCCATTTCGCCGTCGCTGAGCATGGTGAAGATCCGCGCGTCCGAACCGCGGAGCCGGTCGGCGAGCGCGAACCCTAGGGCCCCGGACAGTCCCTGGCCGAGAGAACCGCAGGTGTAGTCCACGACCGGCGACCGCTCAGTGCCGATGGCCTCGAACGCCGAGCCGTTCTGCCCGTAAGTGGCGATAGCGTCGTCGTCCACTAGCCCGAGTTCGGCCGCCGCCGCGAACGGGGCGATGATGTAGTGCCCCGGCGAGCAGACGAGCCGGTCCACGCCGGGCCGCGCGGCGGCGAACACGGCGGCCACCTGCTCGGCGGCCGACAGTGCCTGGCCGAGGTAGCCGAATCCTTGAGAAGCGACCATCCGCACGGCACGCAGTCGGATGCGGAGTGCCAGCTCGCGCGGATCCCGCACGGTCCAGCGGACCCCAGGGTCGGAGACGTGCCAAGTCGGGCTCATCAGACCTTCCTTCGTCTGCCGCTGGCCATCCGCCGGCGAGCGCTGACCTGCGAGTATGACCGCGGCAGCGCTACGTGGTGTTCGTCCGCCTGACCTGGCTGGATGGCCCTGCCGCTAAGTGGCTTAGCCACTATGATAGGCACAGCCGCAGGCAGAAGCAATGGACCGGGCTGCTGGGATCAGATCTCAGCGGTTGTCGGCTACTGCCCGCAGGTGCTGCTCCATGACGTCGTGATGGTGCAGAACGGCCTGCCGGGCAAGGCCCGCGTCGCGGCGGCGAACCGCCTCAAGGATCGGCTCATGCAACGCGATTTGCGCGGCGGCCTGCGACTTGCGGAGCCAGGCCGGCACGGTCCCGTTTTTCACCCACGCCTGGTACTCATAATCCAGGAGCGTGCCGTGCACGCTCTCGTACAACGAGGCCAAGTAGGGGTTGTGTGACGCGCGGACGAGGGTGGAATGGAACTGCGTGTCCGCGCTCATCCAGGCCGCTACGTATCCCGCGCTGTGGTTCATCTGCTCGAGAGCGGCCTTTCCCGCGTCGACCTGGTCAGCCGTCGCACGCTCGATCGCCCACTCGATGCCGGTGGTCCCCAGCTTCAAGCGCAATTCGCTGAGGTGCTGCACCGATTCCTGATTGAGGTCGAGCATCAGGCTGACAGCCGTCGCCAATTCGGCCTCGGGACGGCCCGTCACGTAGGCACCGGAGCCACGGCGGGATTCGACGAGGCCGCGGACTACCAGGATTCGGATCGCCTGGCTGACCGTAGGCCGGCTGGCGGAAAGCATCGCGGCGAGGTCTCGCTCGGACGGCAGGCGCGCCCCCTCCGGCAGATCTCCGGAGATGATCAGTCCCTGTATCTGGGCGGCAATGTCCTCCGCCACCCGGGGTCCGGTCCCGTCACGCATCGATGCGGCCTGCCCGAGTTCGCTCCACAACCGGCTGTCGGTTACGGGCTTTCCTCGAGCCACACATCCCCCTTGCAGTGCCAGGTCTTCGCGGCGATGCCTACCTTAGGGTAGCGCCAGGCACGCGAGCGCCCTGGTCGGCAAGCGTGCGCTATCCGGTTACCGCTCCGGAGCAAACCGCCGGTCAACCGGGCAGGTCGCGGTCAGCCCATGACCGTGCTCGGGTCGATACCCGTCGCGGACAGCACCGCGTTCGCCGCGTTGCGGCCCGGCCATCCGGATACGGATCCGCCAGGGTGGGCGGTTGAGCCCGTCAGGAAGAGCCCCTCGATCAAGGTCGAATGTTGCGGCCAGCCAGGCACGTATTCGCCGCTGGCGAGCAGGAATTCGCCGCCGTGGCAGGAGCCGCCGATGTTGTGAATATTCCGCCTCGCCAGGCTGCTTGGAGTCTCGCACACCGTGGCGAGCACTGCCGTCTCATCGAGCCCTGCCACGTGCCGGCCGGCGATGGCCAGCAGCTGCGCCGCGTAGCGGGGGCCGAAATCGTCCCATGATTCACCGCTGGCCAGGGTCTGGGGGGCCGCGGTGAGAATCTTGAACGTGCCGCCAGGCGCGCGGTCGGGGTCGACGGTGGTGGAGGAGACCAGCAGCATCCAGGG
>JAWWPV010001037.1:0-3801 GCA_033854775.1 Trebonia sp. | reverse complement strand
CGACTGCGGGTCAAAAGTGGCGATATCCGCCCCCGGTGACCCTCGATCACGGAAACAGCCGGCCCGCAGCACCCGCAAACCGGGGCACAACGGGCGAGCCGGCCGACTTTCCGGGGCCGGGCACCCGGATGACCCGCGATCACCGCGGTCAGCGCCACCCGATAACACGTCACAAGGACTGGCAAGACGCGAAACCGACGGCCCGCGGCACCACGACACGCCCGGGACGGGCAACTCGAAAACCGACGCGCCCGTGCCGCTGCCACGGGGCAGGAGCGTGGCCCGGAACGGCCCCGAGCTCCCCGATCGCCGACCTCGACACGGGTACTGCACCCCCAGTAGCCGAGTGACACGGCCACGAACTTGTTATTTTCCATTACGGTAAATATCCTTACCGTAATGGAAAATAATCCATCGTGGCTTCTGCCCTTGCTGCGCTCGCGGGTTACCGGGGCGCTGCTGGCCCTGCTGTACCTGCATCCGGACAGGGACTACAGCCTGACCGAGGCAGGGAAGGCGATCGGCGCCAGCCCCAAGGTCATGTCCACCGAGGCTGACCGGCTTGTCACGGCTGGCCTGGTACGAGAGGCCCGGCGCGGCCAGGCACGACTGATCCGGGCGGAAACCAGTGGCCCAGTTAGCCGTCCGCTCACCGACCTGCTGGCGGTCACGTACGGGCCGCTGCCTGTACTCAGCGACCTGCTGTCTGGAGTGGCGGGGGTTGAGCAGGCGTACATTTACGGCTCCTGGGCGGCACGGTACCTCGGGGAGCCCGGCCCGGTTCCCCATGACGTGGACGTCATCGTCATCGGCGTGGCGGACGAAGACGCCCTTTACGACATGGCGCGCGAAGCCGAGCACCGCCTTGGCCGTGAGGTGAACGTTAGCGCGGTAAGCCCGCAATACTGGGAAGCACCCGATCCCGCCGACTCCTTCATGCGGCATGTCCGGGAACGCCCCCTCGTCGAACTGGAGCTATCGCGATGAGATGGAACCAGGGCCGCGCGACAATCGACAGGCTGATCGCCGACGGCGAATTGCAGCGCGTCCCGCCCAGCCGCGAGCACGCCGACCAACTTCTCGCGCAGGCACACAAGGACCTGGCGAGCGCTGATCTGCTGCGCGGTAGCAACCCCAAGCGTGCGTATGAGAGCCTTTACGATGCCGCCCGAATGGCGCTGACCGCAGTCCTGGAGAACCAGGGACTGCGGCCGACGAGCCGCGGCGGTCACATCGCACCGTACGCGGCCGTCTCAGCCCAGCTCGACCCGCCGATGGGCACCGTCCTGAGGCCGTTGGACCGCATGCGACGAACGCGGAACAGATCCGAATACCCATCGTTCACCACACCTGAGGTCACCGCGGACAACGTCACCGTAGACATGTCGGCTGCTAGGGCAATCGTCGAAACCTGTGAAGGCGTCTTGGACCAGATGTCCCCGTTCTAACCCAATCGCGAGGCGTAACGAATGAGCAGGCGGCCCATCCACAAGCTCTGTGGGCGGAGACAGCTGAGATCGTCGGCAGGGCCGTCACGCTGAGGAGAGAAAGCACGAAGTCCCGCGCGCCCACTCGGTGGGCTGGGCGCGCGGGGCCTGACCTCGCGGGAGCCGCTAGGTTGAGGGCTACCTGACGGGCTCCCGGGGAATGGCCTCCCCGTCGCAGAAGGCCATGTAGTCCATGACTGCGGTGAAAACGCCGGGCGCGTACCAGGCGAACCAGGTCATCGCGTCAGCGAGTTCGTCCTTGGTGCGCCCGCGCAGCCGCTCAACCCCCGGTACCTCACTGACGAGGTGCGCGGCGGGGTCTGGGTAAGTCACACTTGCGTTCACGATCGTCCTCCGGTTGGTGGTGGATGGTCCAGGGCCGCAGCGGTGCTGGTACACCGCCGCGGCCCGCCTGATTCCCGGCTGGAATCAGGCGACGCCTTTAGGTTATCGTATGTGTGTACGAATCAAACTTCGACACACGGTAGCACCTAGATTTTTTGGACGTTAGCCATCGGGAACCGCACGGGCCGGGGACCTGCACCACCGGTCTGGGTGATCAGCCGAACGGTTGCCCGCCTGCGCGGTGTTTACTCCGGCACCTGGGCGATGTCGGGCTGCTCGGGGCCGTGTGGGATGTCGAAGGTGCCCTCGCCCGTGCGCAGCAGCCGGAGCACTACGCCGGCCACGTACTCCGGGTGGTGCGGCACCATACCGGGCCGAGGCGCGACGCCGAGCTGGAAGAGGCCGTTGCCGAACTCGGTCGCGGTAATGGAGGGCAGCAGCAGCGACACTGCGATCCCGTCCCCGGCCAACTCCTCGCGCAACACCGCGCTGATCATGTTCACAGCCGATTTCGTCGCCGCGTACGCGCCGGAGCCGGTCGCCACCCGGCGAGTGGTGCCCGAACTGATGTTCACGATCCGTCCGAACCGCTGTTGCCGCATGGCCGGCAGCACGGCCTGGGTGACACCGATGAGGCTGGCCACGTTGAGGTCCAAAATCCGGCGGTACTCGGCGAGATCGATGTCGGCGATCGGGCCCTGAATGCTGGCACCGGCGTTGTTCACCAGGCCGTCGACGCGCCCGTGCCGGTCCAGGGTGGCGGCGACCAGGTCGCGCACCTGCGCGGGATCGGTCACGTCGGCGGGCACGGCCAGCGCGCCGCCGAGTTCGTCGCTCAACCCGGCCAGCCGGTCGGCCCGGCGCGCGGCCAGGACTGGACGTGCTCCGGCGGCGTGCAGCGCCCGCGCGGTCGCCGCGCCGATACCGGATGACGCGCCGGTGACGATCACCGTTTTACCCGTCAAGTCAATGAGATCACTCATGCACCCACGTGTACCAGACCGCCGACCAGAGGGCTCCGGCAGTGACCGATTCGTTCCCGGTCGCGACGCCGCTCACGTCACACCTCGTCGACCCGGTTCAAGACCCCGTTGCGGACGGTGGCGGGCACGGTGAGCCGCGGGTCCGCCTGGTAACGGGCGGTCAGTTCGGCGAAGCCGGCGTCGGGGTCGGTAGTCAGCGCGGCTAGCTCGTCGAAGAGGGCTACCTGCGCCTTGTCAGGCTCCTCGTTCGGGCGGAGCATCTCGCCCCAGATGTCCCACGGCAGCATCTCCATGTTGTTCAGCGCCGCCACGTCACGCAGCAGGTTAGCGGCGATCCACCAGTAACCCGCCTCGTCGAGCAGGCTCAGCCCGAACTTGCCGGGATCAGCGAGGCCGGCCCGGCAGCGCCGCCAGGCGTCGCCGGCCACAAGGAAGTCGTCGCGCGACACGTCAAGCACGTCGAACCCGACGCCGAACACCGGCCGCTGCACGTCGTCGACCTGCGCGTCGGCCAGCGTCCAGCGCCCCGCCGTGGCGTTCCAGTACTCGCACACCCAGTGATCCTCATACCAGCCCGTGCCGAAGTACCCGCCGAAGCCGCACCGGGCCCGCGCCGGGATACCGTGTGCCCGCAGCGCGGCCACGGTGAACACGGTGAAGTGGCGGCAGTTGCCTGGCACCCGCGCGGACGGCTCCCGGGCCACGTCCAGCGCCCGGCCGTCCTCGGCGGGCGCGCGCTTCAGGGGCCGCTCCCTGGGCCGCGATTGCGCGGCCGATCTCTGCCCCGAGCCCCTGCTTCCCCGCGCCCGGAGGGTCATGGTGCGGGACCACGCGGAGCACGAACTCGTTCGGGATAATCCTGGTTGTGAATTTGGTGGTTAGAGGTTGATCCGGTCGGCTAGGCGCTCGCGGTGGTAGGTGGCGTCGCCGAGGAACAGCTCGCTCGACTTGGCCCGCTTGAAGTACAGGTGGGCGTCGTGCTCCCA
>JAWWPV010001036.1:0-9038 GCA_033854775.1 Trebonia sp. | reverse complement strand
CGCTCGGCGGCAAGGGCGGCCTGCTCCTCCAGTCGCGCGGCCGCCCCGGGGTCGCGCGCGGCGAGCAGCGCGCCGTACTCGCGCCGCGCGTCCGCCGTCATGCCCGCGAGGAGCAGGCGGGCGCTGGCACCGCGCTCCAGTGACAAGGGCTGGCCCGGTTCGTAGGAGGTGCGCAGGCTCTGCCGTGACTCGATGCGGTGGACGCAGACCGCCGAGCCGGCGATCAGGCGCACGAGGATCACCGTCTCCCCGGTCGCGGCCGATAGCCGCCGCATGACGGGATCGGCGAAGTCGGTGAGCGTCTCGGCCGTCTCCGCCGCCCTCGCGATGGCGCTGAGCCGCGCCGACGGGTGGTAGGAACCGCGTTCGCCACCCACGAGCAGGCCCATCTCGCGCAGCAGCGCGACATAACGGTAAACGCTCGGCAACGGGATGCCGGTGACACGGGCGAGGTCGCGCGCGCTCTGCGTATGCCGTTCCTGGGAGAAGGCCATCAAGATCACGAGAGCACGGCGCGCGCCTTCCCTGCTCCGCGTCGCGGCGTTCCCGTCTTGCCCGTCGCCGTCGCCGGTGCCCCCTGAAGTCTTGACAGCCACGCGTCCTCGATCTAACTTCGTCTCGTCTAACCATAATTTAATTATCGTTATATGATAGCGAGGTGCCAGTGGCCGGTCAACGAGGACACGACGGCGGACACGATGGCGGAGACGCCGAGAGTGAACTGCGCCAGCTGGTCACCAGTGCCGGGCGGATTCTCTACCAGCAGGGACTCACCGACTACCTGGGCCACTGCAGCGCCAGGGTTCTGGGAACGGACCGGGTCGTGATCAAGCCGAAACATTCGCCGACGGTCCGGAGCCCGGGCGAGCTAGGCCCGGCCGACATGATCGTGATCGACCTCGACGGCAACCTGGTCGAGGGCAGCGACGCGCCCCCGTCGGAGTGCTTCATCCATACCGAGATCTACCGGGCGCGGCCGGACGTGCAGGCGGTTGTGCATACCCATCAGCGGGCGGCCACGCTGCTCGGCGTGGTGGGCGCGGACCTGCTGCCTGTCTTGCACGTGCCCGCCGTCCTGACCGACGGCGGCACCATGCCGACCTGGGCCTGCCCGCTGCTCGTGGACACCCCTGAGCTGGGACGCAAGCTAGCCGCCTCGCTGGGCGCCGCCGGGCTGTGCCATCTGCAGGGGCACGGGATCGTCAGCGTGGCCGCCGACATCCGCCGCGCCGCGGTGACCGCCATCGCCCTGGAACAGCTAGCCGAGGCCAACCTGACGATCCTGCGGACCGGGCTATCGCCGCGCGTCATCACTGGGGGCGAGCTGAACGAGCTGCGCCGCGCGGTGGCGTCGATCGACGGCCGCTGGGCCTACTACGTGCAGCTGCTCGGCGAGCCATCAGAGAAGAACGAGTAACCCGCCGGTGAAGATCGATGCCTTCTGCCACATCATGCCCAGGCCGTACTACGACAGGTTCTTCCGGCTCGACCCGACGGAGCACTCCGCCAACCTGCGTAAGCGCGTCTCCAGCATCCCGTGCCTGGTCGACATGGACGTCCAGTTCGCCCAGATGGACGAGTTCGGGGATTACCGGCAGATCATCAATATCGCCGCGCCGCCGGTCGAGGACCTGGGCTCGCCGCGGATCTCGAAGGAGGAGATGGGCGCGCTTGGCGCGCAGATCTACACCCACGTGCACGGGCGGCCGATGGACGACGCGAGCTTCGACCCCTTCTACGCCACGGCGGCGCGGATCGGCAGCGTGATCCAGGTCCACCCGTGCCGGAGCTCAGCCTGGGCCGACTACCCGGCGGAGGAGCGGTCGCGGTACGAGATCTGGTGGACGTTCGGCTGGGAGTACGACCTGTCCGCGTTCATGGCGAGAATCGTGTTCTCCGGGGTGCTCGAGCGGTACCCGGAGCTGAAGCTGCTCATCCACCACGGCGGCAGCATCGTCCCGCATTTCGCCGGCCGCGTGGGGCCCGGCTACATCAGGGCCACGATCAAGAACCTCGAGGAGATCGGCCTGTCCGGGGAGGAGCAGGAGGCGATCTTCAGCGGCAACATCATCCGCCTCACCGGGCTCGCGGTGAAGGGCTGACCGTGATGGGCGATCCGGATGTGCTGATAGCCGGCGGCGGGCCTGTCGGCCTGACCCTGGCGATCGAGCTCGGCCAGCTCGGGGTCCGCTGCGAGCTCGTCGACAAGCGGCCGCGGCCAGGCCGCCTGCCCAAGATGGAGCGCTGCAACGCGCGGACCATGGAGTTCTTCCGCCGGATGGGGATCGCCGGCCGCGTCCGCGCCGCCGGACTTCCCGCCGACGTGCCCATGGATGTCTTCATCTGCCAGGAAAACCTCACCAGGCCGCCGCTGGTCCACCACGCCTACCCGTCGGTCTCCGAGCTGAAGGAAGCGGGCCGCCAGGTCAACGACGGGTCCCTACCGCTTGAGCCCTACCAGCTCATCTCCCAGTACACGCTCGAACCACTGCTCCGCCAGATCGCCGAGGCCACGCCCGGGGTCAGCGTGCGGTTCGGCTGCGAGCTGACCGGCTTCCGCCAGGACGCCGACGGCGTCACCGCGCAGGTGCGAACCAGCGACGGGCAGGAGCGGCCGGTGCGGGCGTCCTACCTGGCCGGCTGCGACGGGGCGGCCAGCACGGTGCGCACCCAGCTCGGCGTCGAGCTGCGCGGGGAATCGCTGCTGACGCTGCGCCAGGCGCTGTTCCGCTGCCCGGAGCTGTTCGCCCGGATCCCGATCGGCAAGGGCAGGCACTACCACTTCGCCGACGAGCGGTCCTCGTTCCTGATCGTGCAAGACGACACCAGGCATTTCTCGCTGCACGCCACGGCCGGCAGCGACGCGGAGATGCCCGCGCTGTTTCAGGCCCTGGCGGGCATGCCGGTCATGTACGAGACGCTGTACACCGGGCAGTGGACGCAGCGGCTGATGCTCGCCGACCGGTACCGCGACCGGCGGGTCTTCCTGGCCGGGGACGCCGCCCACCTCGTCATCCCGACCGGCGGCCTGGGCATGAACACCGGCGCCGGGGACTCCGTCGACCTCGCCTGGAAGCTCGCCGGCACCCTGCACGGCTGGGGCGGCCCGGGCCTGCTCGCCTCCTACGAGGCCGAACGGCGGCCCATCGGCGCCCGCAACGTCGCCGCCTCGCGCAAGGCCGCAACGGGACGGCGCACCTGGCGGACCGCCTGGCGGCCCGAGATCGGCGCGGACGGCCAGGCCGGCGACCGCGCCCGCGCCGAGCTGGCCGCGATCGCCGACCGCGAGCAGCGGTGGAGCAACGACCTGTCCGGCATCGAGCTCGGATACCGGTACGCCGGCTCACCGCTCATCGCCCGCGAAGACGGCCAGGGACCAGACCCGGACAGCTTCACCTACACGCCGACCACCTGGCCCGGCACCCGGCTGCCGCACATCTGGCTCGACGACGGCACCGCGATCGCCGACCACCTGGGCCGCTGCTTCACCCTGCTGCACGCACCCGGCGCCGGCCCGCAGGCACGGGAACTCTGCGCGGCCTTCGCCAGGATCGGCGCGCCCTTCGCCACATTCGAGATGCGCTCGGCCGCCGCGGCGCCCGTGTACGAGGACCACAACCTCATCCTCGTCCGCCCCGACCTGCACGTCGTCTGGCGCGGGCACGACAAGGTGCCAAGTCCCGATGAACTGGCCGCCGTGGCTACGGGCAACTGCGAAACCGCGGCCGGCTAGCCTGATCCCGGACCAAGCTTCTGATAACAGGAAATGATTTCTTGACTACCCAGCCAATCTGACCAGGTACTCCCAGCCGGCCGTGACCTGAGTGTCGGACCAGACCACGGAGCGCTTGGCCACCGTGTCTTCCTCGCTTCCCCACCGGGTCACCGGCCCGGCCGCCATCGCCGTGAGCTGAGTCCGGCAGGCCCGGTCGAGCAGCACCGCAGTCATGACGGCGGTCGGCACGTCCTTCCCCACGGCTACCAGCCCGTGCTGCGGCATCAGGCAGGCCGGCGCGGACTCAAGCGCGTCCGCCAGTGCCTGGCCGAGCGCCTTCGTGCTGATCAGCCCGCCGGTCAGCGTGAACCGCGGCACGTCGGGGTAGCTGAAAAGGCTTCCGGCATGGTTGAGCGGCCGCAGCGGCACGTCCAGCGCGGAGAACGCGTTGGCGGCGTCGGAATGGGTGTGCACAACGGTTCCCACGTCCGCGCGGCGCGCCATGATCTCGGTGTGGATCGGGTACTCGATGTGCCTGTGGCCGGTGCCGTGCAGTACGTCGCCGTCCGGCGACACGAGTACGATCTTGCTGTCGTCAATCTCTTCGAGTCCCCACCCCGAGCTCTTCATCCAGGCGCCGCGGCCCTCCGGGTCGCGCACGCTGACGTGCCCCCAGACCATGTCCGACTGGCCTGCCGCGGCGAGCGCGCGGCTTCCCTGGACCGCCAGCGCGATGGCTTCCGACGAGGTAGAAGACGTCGTGATCAACTAACCCTCCCGGGTGTCACTCTGCATAGCAGAATATTTATCTGCAAAGTAGCATACGCGGGGTGCCGGTGCATCGGTCAGACTGCGGGGCGCTTGAGAGGCGCGACGGTCCGTTCGGAAAAATCAAATGCGTGATCCCGAACGGACCCGAGCTGGCTCTCCAGCCCGCACCACTAGCTGTGCTGGCTGGCTATCGCCGCCGCAACCGCCTGGCTCCCTAGAGCGGAACCGGCTGAGCTTTGCCAAAGCGCAGAGGAGACGCCCCCGGCGGGCGGCCAATCTGCCGCTCACGGGCATGCAGCTGCCCAGGCCACAATTGTATTTAACGAAACCCCTACCCCGGCGAGGTAGATCTCCAGCTGGAAGTCACCGTAGGGCGCCGCCGGCCGTGGCCCGGGCTCGGTCATCGCTCAACGCTCCTCATGGCCGTGATCGTATCGGCTGAACAATAAGAATCTTCCGAACGGGAGCGGCTCTTCGCCCGCTGTCTTCCATGATCTCTTGGCGGGCATGACGGCGCCTCGCAGGGATTACACGGCGTCAGGCTCCGGGGCGACCGCGGGGACGAGTGTGCCTTCTTCGGCTGCGGGGTCGCCGAGGCTGAGCCTGCGGGGGATGACGAGTCCGGTCAGGGCGGCGCAGGCCGCGCTTGCCGCGGTGATGAGGTAGGCCAGGTGGTACGGCTGGCTGGTGTAGTCGCCGTTTGGTCCGGCCGCGGTCAGCACTACGGTGGCGACGCTGACCCCGAGCGCGGTGGCTACCTGCCGGTTGACGTTGAGCAGGGTGGCGCCCCCGTTGATCGACTCCCGGGGAATGTGCGCGAACATCGATGCCTGCAGGCCAACCATGCCCATGCCGTTGGACACCCCGGCGAAGTACATCGTCGCGCAGAATGCCCAGATCGGCGTTGACTGGTCAAAGCGGCTGACCGCGAGCAGGTCGAGTGCGAGCAGCACCTCCCCGACGACCACCAGCGGCCGCGGTCCGATGCGGTCGAATGCCCGGCCGGCGGTCTGCGACGAAGTCACGACACCAGCGGGCACGACCGACATCACCAGCCCGGCCGTTAGCGGGGAGCGGCCGTCGACCTGCTGAAGCAGCAGCGGCGTGATGTAGAGCATGCCGCCGAGAAATGTCATCGTCTGGAACAGCGTCGCCAGGTTCGAGTAGCGGAAGAGCCGGTCCCGCAGCAGCGGCAGGTCCAGCATCGGCTGGGGTGAGCGGAACTCGGTCCGCACGAAAAGCCCGAGGGCGGCCAGCGTGACGCAGCTGAGGATCATGACCGCGGGACTATTCCAGCCAATTTCCGCGCCCTCGCTGATCAGGTACATCGCGCCACTCAGCCCGACGGCGGCGGACAGGAAGTTGACCGGCGCCAGCCGCTGCCCGCGGCGGCCGTGGTCGGCGGGCAGCCCGGCCAGCACGGCCACCGCTGCGAGCAGCCCGACCGGGGCGTTGACCAGGAACGCGATCCGCCAGGAGAGGTGGCCGACCAGGAAGCCGCCCAGCGGCGGGGCGAGGGCGGGGCCGAGCGCGATCGGCATGAGCAGCAGCCGGGTCAACCGGGCCCGCTCGTTCTGCGGATAGGTGCGGTACAGCATGGCGGTGGCCACCGGCCCGATGAGGCCGCCCGCGGCGCCCTGCGCGAACCGGGTGACGACCAGCTCAGGCAGGTTCTGGGCGGCCCCGCAGCAGGCGCTGGCCAGCACGAACAGTCCCAGGGCGAACAGGTAGACCCGTCTGATGCCGAACCGCCCGGTCAGCCAGGCGGCGACCGGCATGGTGATCGCCAGGGCGAGCACGTAGCCGATGACGGTCCACTTCACCGAAGTGAGGGGAGCGGAGAACTCGCGGCTCAGGGTGGGCAGCATGACGTTGACGATGTTCGTGTCCAGGGATGCCATCAGCAGGCTGGTCACGTAGGCGACCGTCACTGCGGTCCGGGGCCTGATGGTGAGGGGGCCGGGCATGGGCTCATTTGACCGATCGCTGAGCGTGAAGGCAAGGCGGCGGTTCACTCAGCGGACCACCCGATTGCCCTGGCCGGAGCGGACCCGCACCATGGGGAGACAACGCCCCGATTACGCAGGGTCGGCGTGGCCCCTGCTCCACCGTCGCACGCTTACCGTGGAGGTCCGCCGATGCCCGCAGTGCCCGCTGAGGTCTTGTCCCGCGAACTGCTCCCCCCCGATGGGTACGCGCACACCATCGAGTCGCCGGAGGGTCCGGTCTACTACCTGGAGGCGGGCACTGGCGAGCCGCTGCTGCTCGTCTCGGCGTGGGGACCGACGCCGGGCGCGACCGCATGGCTGGAGTACCGCGACGTGCTGGCCGTGCTGTCCCAGTCTTACCGGTGCATTGTGGTGGAGCTCACCAACTACGGGCACACCGGCCCGGTGACGTTCCACGAGCCCGCGCACGACGTGTGCGTGCGGGCGGTGGTCCGGGTGCTCGACCACCTCGGGATCAGCCGGGTGACCGCGGTAGGCGCCTCGATGGGCGCGACTACCTGCATCGACCTGGCCCTGCAGCACCCCGAGCGGGTGGAGCGGCTGATCATCGGCGCCTGCCACGCGTCCACCGGCGGTGACCCCTACTTGCTGGCGCCGTTCCCCGGCGAGGCCATGCGGCTGCACAAGGAGACCGCGACCGACCCGCTCAACCGGGACAAGCTGGAACGCCTGCTGCGCGCCCTCTGGTACGACGAGTCGAACGTCACGCCCGGGCTGGTGGACCAGATGCTCGCGTTCCGGGCCGCGCACATGGACCACTGGCAGGCGAGCGTCGATTCGGTGAGCGTGCCGCACAGCAACATGGCCGCGCTGACCACCATTAGCGTGCCGACGCTGGTCATCCACGGCCGTTTCGACCGCATGGTGCCCTGCGAGCAGGCGCTGCAGATCATGAGCTACATGCCGAACGCCGACCTGGTGATGCTCAACGAGTGCGGCCACTGGCCGCCGATGGAGCGCCCGGACGCGTTTGCCGCGCTGGTGCTCGACTTCCTGGTCAGGACCGAGTCGCGGCTGCTGGAGGAGGCCGTATGACCCAGCCCCCAGTTAAGCCGGCCAACACCGGGCTCACGGGCTGGACCGCGGCAGGCGCGGCGGATGAAGTCGAGGTCGACGGGGCGATGGTGATCCCGGTTAAGCCCCCGGTCGCGGTGTTCCGCCTGGACGACGGCTTCTTCGCCATCGACGACACCTGCACGCACGCCCTGTCTTCGCTGGCCGACGGCTACATCGAGGACGGCACCGTGGAGTGCGAGTTCCACTTCGCCAAGTTCGATATCCGCTCAGGGAAAGCCCTCACCCCGCCGGCCGTCACCCCGCTAGTCACCTACCCCGTGGCGGTGCGCGACGGGATTGTCTACGTTGACCTGCGCGGCCGGGCCGGCTGCCCCATCGAACAGCTGTCACGCAAGGAGTGAAGGCACGTTGACGACGATAACCGAGATTGAAGCGGCCTACGCGCTCGGAGCTCCCGAGGGTCGGCTGGTGCCGGCCACCGGAGACGAGGCGCTCTGGGTGGCCGAACTGGGCGCGGGAAAGCCCACCGTCTTCCTGCACGGCGGCGGCCCCGGCTGCACCTCGTGGACGGACTACGCGCCCGCGGTGCCGCTGTTCGCCGCCGACCGGCGGGTGCTGCTTGTCGACATGCTGAACTACGGCTTCTCCGCCGCCGCCCCGATCAGCGGTCCGCGCTGGACGGCCCACGCCCAGCGGATCGCGGCCGTGCTTGAGCACCTCGGCATCAGCGGGGCCGACTTCGTGTGCAACTCGGTCGGCGGCTCCGCGGCGATCGCCCTAGCCGCGGACTACCCGCACCTGGTACGCAAGATGGTCGTCACCGGCAGCGAGCCGGTACCCCGCGGCCGGGGCGCCCGGACTCCCGAGTTCGGCGTGGAGGGCTCGACCGCCTGGGCCAGCTACTACGGCGGGGACGGTCCCGCGCCGGAGAAGATCGTCCCCATCATGGCGCGCCTGGAGTACTGGGACCCGGCCAACGTCAAGCCGGACATGGTCGAGCTCCGCTACCTGTACAGCATGAGCGCGGGCCAGCGGCTGCTCGGCGAGCACCCCGAGGCGTTCGGCGACAAGGAGGACCTGGAGGCCAAGCTGGCCAGCGTCCAGGCCCGGATCCTGTTCCTGTTCGGCAAGCAGGACATCTTCGTGCAGGACAGCTACCCGTTGCTGCTGTCCACCATCGCCCCCTACGCCGATGTCTACCTGATGGACGAGGCGGCGCACCACATGGAAGAAGAGCGCCCGGCGGACTTCGCCGCGGTGGTCAAGGGGTTCCTCGACTCCGCCACGGTCAACGGCTGACCGCCGCCTGCTTACCCACGCAACAGAGAGGCAGCAGATGTCCAGTGACGCCGACGCCCTGAGCGCACAGGTTCAGTGGGAAAAGGGGCTGATCAGCCCGGAGATCTTCATTGATGAGGGGATTTACCGTCGGGAGCTGAAGATGCTCTTCGGGCGGGCGTGGCTGTTCCTGGCGCATGATTCGATGATCCCGAAGCCGGGTGATTTCGTGAGTACGTACATGGGCG
>JAWWPV010001035.1:0-2935 GCA_033854775.1 Trebonia sp. | reverse complement strand
TGACCGCCGAGGAGAACGTCGCGCTGCCGCTGCTGCTGTCGGGCACCCGGCGCGGCCCGGCGATGGCGGCGGCCCGGCGATGGTTCCCCGCGCTCGGGCTCGACGGCCTGGAGGGCCGCAGGTCCGGGGAGCTGTCCGGCGGGCAGGCGCAGCGCGTCGCCCTGGCCCGTGGCCTGGTCGCCGAGCCGGAGGTGCTGTTCGCCGACGAGCCGACCGGCTCCCTGGACTCGGTGTCCGGGGAGCTGGTGATGGACCTGCTCACCGCCGCCGTCCGGGAGCGCGGCACCACGGTCGTGCTGGTCACCCACGACGCCCGGGTCGCCGCCTACGCCGACCGCGAGGTCGTCGTCAGGGACGGCAAGGTCGGCACGCTCACCGGGAGCCAGCCGTGATCTCCCTCGGGCTGCGCCTGGTGGTCAACGGCGGCCGGGAGGCGGTCACCCGGCTGGTGATCCTCACGGTCGCGGTCGGCCTCGGCGTCGGCCTGCTGCTGACCGCCGTGGCCGCGACCAACGCGGCCGTCACCTGGAACAACCGCCACGCCTGGTTCTGGACCGGCACCTCGTCCGTGCCCGCAGGCCCGACCGCGGGCGTCGCCCCGCTGTGGTGGCACCCCAACGGCGACCTCTTCGACGGGCAGACGATCGACCGGTTCGACGTAGCCGCCACCGGTGCCTCGTCGCCGGTGCCGCCGGGCATCCCCCGGGACCCGGCGCCGGGCCAGTATTACGCCTCACCCGCGCTGATCGCGCTGATGCGCGCCACCCCGGCGAACCAGCTCGCCGACCGCTACCCCGGCCACCTGGCCGGGGTGATCGGCGACGCCGCGCTGCCGTCGCCGAACTCGCTGGTCATCGTGGCCGGGCGCATCCCGGCGCAGCTCGCGCGCACCCGCAATAGCGTGCAGGTGACGTCGGTCGCCGAGGCGATGCCTGTGGGCGCCGCCGGGCCTGGCTTCCAGACCCAGTGCCTCGGTTCAGGCTGCCCGCCGCTGCCGAACCCCAAGGGGCTGGACTACTTCCCGTCCGACCCGGGGGGCGGCGCCAACTCCATCAACCTCATCCTGGCTGTCGTGGCGCTGGCGATCCTGACCCCGGTGCTGATCTTCATCGGCACCGCGACCCGGCTGTCGGCCGCCCGCCGCGAGGAGCGGTTCGCAGCGATGCGCCTGGTCGGCGCGACCCGCAGGCAGGTGTCCGCGCTCGCGGCGGTGGAGTCGACCGCGGCGGCCCTGCTGGGCGTGGCCGCCGGGTTCGCGATCTTCTTCGGGCTGCGCATCCCGGTGGCGGGCATCCCGTTCGTCGGCCAGCCGTTCTTCCCCGGCCAGCTGACGCTCAGCCTGTTCGACGTCATCGTCGTCGCGGCCGGCGTGCCGGTGGCCGCCGCCGTGGCAGCGCGACTGGCGCTGCGCCGGGTGAACATCTCCCCGCTCGGCGTCACGCGCCGGGTGACGCCGAAGCCGCCTGGTGCCTGGCGGGTGGTGCCGCTGCTCCTCGGCCTGGCTGAGCTCGGCTTCTGGGAGGCGCACGGGCACCCGGCGTCGCTCCCGGGGCAGATCCAGGCGTTCGTGACCAGCTTCGCGCTGATCATCATCGGGCTGTTCATGGCCGGGCCGTGGCTCACCATGGCCGCCGCGCGGCTCATGGCCCGGTGGACCAGCCGCCCCGGCACGCTGATCGCCGCCCGGCGCATCGGCGACGACCCGCGGGCCGCGTTCCGTTCCGTCAGCGGCCTGGTGCTCGCGCTGCTGGTCACCACCGTCGCGACGATCGCGATCACCACCCAGGACGCCAAGGACCCCACCAGGTTCGGCAACATCGCCGAGTCGCACGTGCTGACCGCGCAGATATCGGCGTCGAATGCGGTCGCCCGGGGCAGCGCCCCGGGAGTGCGGTCTGGCACCGCGAACCCGGGGCCGGCCGCGCCCGCCGCGCCGCTCGCCGCCCAGCTGAGTGCGGTGCCCGGCGTCCAGGGGGTGCTCGTGGTGCGCGCGGTCCCCGGGCTGACGATCCCTGGCCGTTTCGAGAACCTCGGCGTCAACGCGTTCGGCGTCAACACCGACGGCAGCGTCACCCCGATCCCGGCCGGCGTGGCCTCGTGCGCGCAGCTCGCGACCGTGCCCGCGCTCGGCCGCTGCCCGGCAGGCGCGGCAACGGCCGAGTTCCCGGCGGACGGCTTCAACGGTCCCCTCGGCTTCAACTCGAAAGTGGACACGTACACCTGGCCGGCCGCGAATGTGCCGGCCGCCGGACTCGACGCCCTCGGCGTGGACGGCATCAACGTGGCGACGAACGGCGCCACGGCGACGGTCGAGCGGGCGCGGACGCTGCTGGAGGCGAGCGTTTACCCGACGGTCTCCCCGCCGTCCACGTACGCCGACATCGCCGCGCAGGACAACTCGCAGACCTCCGGCTACCAGCAGCTCGCCAACGTGGTGATCCTGGTCAGCCTGGCGATCGCCGGGTGCACGCTGGCGGCGGGCATCGCGGCGGGGCTCGCGGAGCGCAAGCGGCCGTTCAGCCTGCTGCGGCTCACCGGCGCGCGGCTGTCCACGCTACGCGGCGTCGTCGCGCTGGAGGGCGCGGTCCCGCTGCTGACGGTGGCGGTTGTGGCGATCGGGACGGGCTTCGGCGCCGCCGCGATGTACGCGACGGAGGCGCAGAACCGCTCGATGGCCGCGCCGGGCCTGGCGTACTACCTGCTGACCGTCGGCGGCATCATCGTGTCCCTGGCGATCATCGCGGCGACGTTCCCGATCCTGACCCGCATCACGGGCCCGGAGGCAGCCAGAAACGACTAACGGGAAGGCCGGCGGCCGCTTACCAGCCGCGCTCGCGCCACTCCTGCAGGTGCGGCCGCTCGGCCCCCAGCGTGGTGTCCCCGCCGTGCCCGGGGTAGACCCAGGTCTCGTCAGGCAGCCGGTCGAAGATCTTGG
>JAWWPV010001034.1:0-2909 GCA_033854775.1 Trebonia sp. | reverse complement strand
GTGTATGAAGCTGGCGTCATTCGCTGGCGAGGAAGGCGATCCGCACCGTGAATGTCTTGTCGAACTGCGCCTCCGGGGCCGACTTTGTTCGCCCGAGCGGGGCGACGTCGGCGCTGTTCGGTCCTCTCTAGTACTGGAGATGAGCCCGGCTCAGGAGAACGCGGCGGCGTGGTCGGCGGCGAACTGCTCGAAGGAGCGGGCCGGCCGGCCGAGCAGGGACGGCACGTCGCCGGTAACCCACTCGGCGTCGCCTTCGGCGGTCATGCTGAACGCCTGGGCATTCATCTCGGCGATCGGCTCAGGGACGCCGGCCCGGATCATCGCGTCCTTGTTCTCGTCGAAGCTGAGTTCCCGGTAGGTGATGGTCCGGCCGAGCAGCTTCGAGAGCACCGCCGCCACGTTGTAGTTGGAGATCAGCTCCGGGCCGGTGAGCCAGTAGGTCTTCCCGGCGTGCCGGGCGGGCGAGGCAGCGGTCTCGGCCGCCACCGCGCCCACGTCGCGGGCGTCGATCATGCCGACCCGCCCCTGGCCGGCCGAGGAACCGAAACTGCTCGTCCTCGCGATCGCGGGCGCCTGCGCCAAGACGTTCTGCATGTAGGCGTTCGATCGCAGCAGCGTGTGGGCCAGCCCGGAAGCGGCCAGGCCAGCCTCGATCTCGGTCTGCCAGCGCCGCCTGGCGATGGGCGAGTCGGCCGACGCCTTGCTTGTGGCCTTGACGACGTGCCCGACGCCGGATCGCGCGGCGCTCGCGACGACGTTCAGCTCCTGCGCAGGCACGGCGGGGCTGACCAGGATGACCGTCGTGACGTCCGCCATCGCCGCGTCGAGGCTCGACGGGACGTCCAGGTCGCCCACGGCGATCTCGGCGCCCGCATCGGCCAGCGCCTTGGCCTTGTCCTGGTCCCGCACGAGCACCCGGACGGGCACCTCCCGCAGCGTCAGCGAGCGCACGGCTTCGGCGCCGACCTTCCCGGCCGTCGTTACGAGGATCATGACGTGGTCCCCCCTGCTAGTGAATGGGTTATGCAGCCCACTCTGCTCTACACGGAATGGGCTGTCAAACCCAGAATTCTGATATCGTGAAATCGTGGCGAATGAGACGCAGCACCGGCCCAGGCTGACGCCCAAGGGCGAGCGGACCCGCGCCAGGATCGTGGACGCCGCCGCCAGGCTGATCTACGAGAGGGGCGTGGCCGGCGCCACCCTTGACGACGTCCGAGCCACCGCAGAGGTCAGCTGCTCGCAGCTCTCTCACTACTTCGCCGACAAGGACGAGCTCGTGCAGGCGGTCATCGGCCACCAGGCCGGAATCATCGTCGGCCACCAGGAACAGGCGGACCTCAGCACCACCGAAGGCATCAAGGCATGGCGGGACATGGTCATCGCCGCCGCAAGGAGCACCGGTGGCAAGGGTGGCTGCCCACTCGGGTCGCTAAGCGGCCAGCTCGCAGAGACCGACCCCGGGGCCCGCACCCTCATCGCCGATGGCTTCGCGCGGTGGTCGGCCGCCATCAGCGACGGACTGCGCGCTCTGCAGACCGCCGGGCACCTCCCGGCCGGCACCCGCCCCGACGACCTCGCCGTCACGCTGCTCGCCGCCCTCCAGGGCGGGCTCCTCCTCGCGCAGGTCCAGCGCGACACCCGCCCCCTGGAAACCGCCGTCGACACCATCCTCGCCCTCGCCGCCGCCCGGTGAACCCGGCCCGGTATGGGTGCCGTGCGTGACACTTGCACCTAGCGCACCGGCCAGGCTGCCGTTGTCCTGGTGCCCTCTCAGCCGCCCGAGGATCATGACCACGCCTTCTGGCCCAGCAACACCGCCGCCATGCCAGCCAGCGGCTCAGGCGACCGGCCCGTCACCAGGTCACCTCCCGGCTCGAACAGGCACCGGCCTAAGGCAGCCCGCCATCGTGCAGCGCCGCGTCCTCACCCACCTGGCCAGTATCACCCAACACCTCCACCAGCAGCAGATGCGCGCGTTTCACGTGCACGGCGGTCACGCATATTCATAGTCATGCAAGCCGGGGGCTGGGCCGTTAGGCCGGTAGCAGGGGATGGCAGCGCCGGGGGTTATCTGGAGGGTGTTCGCCGCGCCGTGCTCGCCACCTCGGGTTTTCCTGTCCCGTTCTCCACGATTGCCCGCAGGGCGGCAACGTGTCCCTGGTAAGCCGCGCGCCCGGCCGTAGTCAGCGACAGGCTGGTCCGGACCCGTGAGGCGCACGTGGCCTTGTGTATGGCCACGTAGCCCGCTTCATGCAGGACCCGGACGTGCTTGGACAGGACCGAGTCAGCGACCCCCAGCCCTTCCCGCACGGCGGGGAAGTCGGCGGACTCGACGGCGGCGAGCATTGCGCAGATCTGGAGGCGGTTCGGCGCGTGCACGATCTCGTCGAAGCGTGCTGCGGTGGTCACCGGCGGGCCTGGAAGTCGGCACGGAGCGCCCTGTCGGTCCAGCGCCCGAACACGATGGTGATGGCTACGGCCAGCACCCCGGCCACCAGGAACGCGCCTCTCCTCCCGCGATCCAGGTCGAGCCAGCAGGCCAGTGCGGCCAGCGCACTCAACGTCAGGACCTGCGCCGCGAAAACGATGCTGACCCGCCTGCGGAAATACTTGACCGCGACCCCGGCGCGCCGCTGGTTCATCCACATGAGCGCACCGCAGCCAGCCGAGTACCCCGCCACCGCCCAGTAGAACAGCGGCCAGTTACGCGTCTCCGCCACGGCGATGAGGGCTCCCGCGAGCACGCCGGCCGCCGGGTGGTACCAGCAGGGGGCAATGAGGCGGTCGGCCAGCCAGGCACGGCGGTCGTCGATGGCAGCCATCGCGCTGGCGGCTTCCTCAGGCGGGATCGCGGCGCTCACCGTGACCGGCCTCCTTCCCGTTACTTTCCATGGCGGAAAGTCTAG
>JAWWPV010001033.1:0-4630 GCA_033854775.1 Trebonia sp. | reverse complement strand
GGGCGCGGCCGTCTTCACCGTCGCCATCGGCGCGCTCGCCCTGGCCCTGGTCAAGTCCGGCGACTGGGGCTGGGCCTCGCCGTCGACCATCGGCCTGATCGTGGCGGCGCTCATCCTCGTGGCGCTGTTCATCCGCAGGTCCGCCAGCCACCCGTCGCCGGTTATCGAGCTGCACCTGTTGCGGCGGCCCACGTTCGCCACGGCCACAGCGGCGAACGTGGTGTTCGGTACCGCCTTTGGCGCGATGCTGCTGCTGGTCACGCTCTGGTGCCAGGACGTCTGGGGCTGGTCCGCGCTGCGCACCGGCCTCGGCGTGGCACCGGGACCGCTGCTCGTGCCGTTCTGGTCGGTCGCGGCGGGCCCACTCGCCAGGAGGATCGGGCCGGGGCCGGTAGCGGCCGCCGGCTGCGCGATCTACGCGGCAGGCTGCGTGTTCTGGCGGCTGAACCTCGCGGTCACCCCCGACTACGCCGCCCGCATGCTGCCGGGGATGCTGCTGACCGGCACCGGCGTCGGCCTCACCCTGCCGACCCTGGTCAGCGCGGCGGTCTCCGCACTGCCGCCGCACCGGTTCGCGACCGGCTCAGGCATCGTGACGATGGCCAGGCAGGTCGGCATCGTCCTCGGCGTGTCCGTCCTCGTCACGATCCTCGGCCACCCCGCGGGCGCGGGGGCGCTGCCCGCGTTCCAGCGCGCCACCGTGGTGCTCGCCGCGATCGCGTTCGCCGCGGGCCTCGTTGACCTCCTGCTCATCCCGGCCCGCCGCCGCGAGCGAGGCCAGCAGGGCGGCGCTACCCGCGCTGTCCGCCAAGGAGCACCCGGGTGAGCTGGCCCCGGCTGCCGAGCAGCGGCCGCGGGCCCGGGCCTCAGGCCGGGCGGGCTTCCTCCAACGGCTCGATGTCGGCAAGGCGCCCGGACCGGTCAAGCCGCAGCCACCTGGTGACCCCTATCGACCGCAGGAACGGCACGTCGTGGCTCACTACGACGAGCGCGCCCCGGTAGCAGGACAGGGCCTGCGACAGCTGCCCGGCCGACGCCATGTCCAGGTTGTTGGTCGGCTCGTCGAGAAAGAGCAGTTGCGGTGGCGGGTCGGCGAGCAGCAGGGCGGCGAGGACCGCGCGGAACCGCTCACCGCCGGACAGCGTTCCCGCCACCTGGTCCGCCCGCGCGCCGCGGAACAGGAACCGGGCCAGCCCCGCCCTGACCTCGTTGACCGGCGCGCGCGGCGCGACCGTCCGCACGTTCTCGACCACGGTCAGCGCGTCATCGAGGATGTCAAGCCGCTGCGGCAGGTACCCGGACGCCGCGTTCCGCCGCACGGCCAGGGTGCCTCCCGCGGTGTCGAACGGCCCCGCAGGCCCGGCGAGCGCGCGCAGCAGCGTCGTCTTGCCCGCCCCGTTCGGCCCGGTGAGCGCCACGCGCTCAGGCCCGCGCACGACCAGCTCCGCGAGCCGCCCAACGTCGCCAGGCTCGCCGGCTCCCGTCTCGTGCCACGGGGCCCACGGAGCGTCGAGCCCGCGCACCGTCAGCACCGTCTGCCCGGCAGGCACCGCCGTCCCTGGCAGCGAGATCCGGATCGATGTCTCGTCGCGGAGCGCCTCCTCCGCCTCGGTGAGCCGTCCCCTGGCGTCGGCGATACGCGCGAGCGCGACCTCCCGTCCCTTGCCCGCCGACACCTGCGCCGCCCGCTTGCGGCCGCCGGCGATGATCCGCGGCAGCGACCCAGACGCGGCGACCGCGCGCCCCTGCCGGTCGCGCTTGGCCTGCTTGACCTGCGTTTCGATCAGGTCCCTCCGCTCCCGCCGGACGTCCGCCTCGGCCGCGCCGACCGCTCGCAGCGCCGCCGCCTGCTCGGCGGCGAGCATGGTCTCGTACGCCTCCAGGTCCCCGCCGTACATGCGCAGCGAGCCGCCGGAAAGGTCGGCGACCTTGTCCACCCGCGAGAGCAGGGCACGGTCGTGGCTGACGATCAGCGCCACGCCCGACCAGGACTCGACCGCCGCGTAGAGCCGCCGCCGCGCGTCCAGGTCGAGGCTGTTGGTCGGCTCGTCGAGCAGCAGCACGGCCGGCCGCCGCAGGAACCGTGCCGACAGCGCGGTCAGCACCGTCTCACCGCCCGACAGCCGCCGCACCGGGTCGTCGAGCCCGACGTGCGGCAACCCGAGCCGGGCCAGCCACTCCCGCGCCCGGTCCTCGATGTCCCAGTCGTCACCGACCGCTTCGAACGCCGCGGGATCGACAGACCCCGCCTCGATCGCGCGGATCGCGTCGCGCACGGAGGCGATGCCGAGCAGCGTCGCCACCGTCGCGTCGACGTCGAGCGCGAGGTTCTGCGGCAGGTACCCGACCTCGCCGGTCACGGCCACCGACCCGGACGTGGGCGGCACGACGCCGGCGATCAGCCGCAGCAGCGTGGACTTCCCCGATCCGTTCGCGCCGATGAGGCCGGTTCGCCCGGGGTTGAACGAGGCGCTGAGCTTGGACAGCACCACCCGCCCGTTCGGGAGGGAAAACGACAAATCGCTCAGGACGATAGACATGTGGCAGCTCCGAAGAGAGGTCGCGGGCGCGCGCCCCCTCCTTGCAAGCACTGGGCGCGGCGCTAGGGATCGACCTCAGAGCTCCAAGCCACTCTCCGTCCGCCGGGGATAAGACACGTCGATTATGCGGGCGGCGGCGCGCACCGCGCAAAGGGGTTTCCGCTGCCGCCGGGGGATCATCCCGAACGAATACGGCTGACTCTGGCCGCACTCCATTAGCTCGGATAGTTACTAGGATCTCTTTCCGTGGGTGCAGAGCTGATCGAGCGCGCCGTCCAGTTGCGGCAGGGGCTCGGCGCGGCCGGGGGGCTTGCCGCCGTCGAGCGGTTCATCGGCGCGCAGCGGGGGCTGAGCCGCTCCGACCGTGACCTCGTTCTCGACTGGGCAGCCAACAACGTGCGCGGCGTCTTCGAGGTCGGCGCCATCGCCCGCAGGGACAGCGCGGGCGAGGCCGTCATCGCGCTGAACCTGGTCGACGACCTGGACTACCGGGTCTACGGCCTCGGGACCGCCGCGGCGGGCGATGCCGGCGACGGCGCGGTCACCCCTGGCGGCTTTTTCGCCGGGACCCTGCTCCCGCTCGCCGAGGACGACTCGGCCTGGCTCGCCGCCGGCGATGAGATCGGCTATCAGAAGGCCGACGCGCGCCAGGTCGCGCGGCTGGCGATCGACCTGGCCACCCGCGAGCCCGACCTCGTCTTCCGCAACCAGGAGAAGGCCACGCAGGGCTGGGCCTACATGCGCCGTGACCGGGAGGAGTTCGTCACGTTCTTCGGCGGCGACGAGCTCGTGCTGCCCACCCCGGAGGCCGAGGGGCGGCTCAACTCCTACTACAAGATGCGCCGGGACTCCGCCCTCGCCGCGCGCGGCAGGCACCGCGTGGTCAGCGACGCCGGCGAGACCACGTTCGTGATGCCAGAAGGGTTCTTCGAGTTCGACACCGTGGGCATCATCTACGACGAGCTCGACGGCTTCGTCGTCGTGCCGGAGTACGGGATGCTGTGTGCCATGTTCGCCGACCCGTCCCTCGCCGCGGACCCGCGGCACGCCAATGTCCTGCGCGCCTACCTGCGGGAGGACTCCATCCCGCCGCTGCCGCTGCGCCGGGTGGCGGCGGCGTTCCCTGACAACGCCGACTTGGTCTTCCGCCGGGTACTGGGGAACCGCGCCTTCACCTGGAAGCAGAACGGCACTGGCCTGCTCAAGAAGCGCAAGCCCGGCTACTACGACGCGGAGCCGACCCCGGGCGTGGCGGTGCTGAGCGACCGCGTCATGGCCCTGGCCCGCGGCACTGGCTAGGCGGGCGGCACGGGCCGAGCAGCCGCGCGTTCTCGCTGAGGATCTGCTTGACGTCGGTGAACGACCCTGCGTCGAGTACGGGCGCGGAGCGAAGTCTCAGCGCCCGGCCGGCCTCAGCGGGCGGCAGTTCTTGACGGGCATGGCGGTCTTGACGGGCATGGCGGGCGATTATACGTTGCGGTGAAACGACGTTCGGCGATGTCGAACAAGTTTCAGGATGTATCGCCTTGCCAAGGGGAACCGTATGGCAGCACCACCATCGTCAGTACCGCCAGGCACAGGGGACTACCGCACCACCAGCCAGCGGACGCGGGGATTCGACGGGACCGTCCGCGCCCTGCCGCCGGCGCCGGCCCGGCCCCTGGCCGCGCCGGTGGACACGCCGGCCCTGCGGTGGGGACGCTAGGTCCATGGACACCAGCGTCTTCCGCGCCTGGATCACTTCGGCGGCCGGGGTGATCGAAGCCAACCGTGACCACCTCACCCAGCTTGACTCGGCGATCGGCGACGCCGACCACGGGATCAACCTGGCCCGCGGCTTCGCCGCCGTGCTCGCCGCGCTCGACGCGAAGCCCGCCGCGACCCCGGGGGCGGTGCTGATCCTGGCCGGCTCCACGCTGATCTCCAAGGTGGGCGGCGCCTCTGGCCCGCTGTACGGGATGGCGTTCCGCCGGGCCGGGCAGGCACTTGGCGCCGCGGAAGACGTCGACCTGCCCGCGCTCGGCCACGCCCTCGATGCGGCCCTGGCCGGGGTGCAGCAGCTCGGCGCGGCCCGCGAGGGAGACAAGACG
>JAWWPV010001032.1:0-3735 GCA_033854775.1 Trebonia sp. | reverse complement strand
GGCCGCCGCCTGACCGTGGTGAGCTACGGCATTGACGAACAGTTCCCCGTCAGGCGCCGGACGGATTCTGCCACCAGTGCCGGCGCACGCTGTAGACCTGCGAGCCCTCCTGCTGGCCGGCCTGCGGGTTGATAGTCGTCGCAGTGCTGATAGCGGCGCCCTTCGCCACCTGCTGGATCAGGCGGTAGCTGACCGCGATCGCGACCCCTTTCCCGTTGAGGGTGACATGGACGGGATTGGTCAGGCCGAATTTCTTGCAGTTGAGATTGACGAACGACATCGACAGCCGGTTACCGAGGAACGTGGCCAGGTTGTTGCCGACGGCCGGAACCGGGCTGGGGAACCTGGCGTCCCTCGCCATGTCCAGGTTGTTCCGCCCCGGGGCGATGTTGACCATGTTCTGGCAGTAGCTGGCGGCGACGTTCGCCGGGTTGGTGCCCGGGAAAAGCAGCGGCTGGTTCACCAGGGACCGGTAGACGTTGGTCTTGGTGACCGACATCTTTCCGCCGACCAGCGTCATCGGGTCGTTCGTCGGGACGACCGCGATGGGGAGGCGCTGGTTGACCCGGGCGCTGAGCTCGTTGAGCGCCCGCGACGGCGAGAAACCCTTCGGGTTCGTGGTGTTGGGCGCGGTGAACGGCGTGCACCCGTTCGCCGGGAGGACGAAATCGGTCAGCAGGGCGTTGTCGCTGCCGTTGGTCAGCGTGGCGGCGCCGGGCAGCGCCGCCTTGTTGGCCGCCGTCGCCTGCGCGGTCTGGCCCCTGCCGTTGATCAGGTACTTGGTGTTCACGTTGTCGCTCTGGTCCTGGTCGATCAGGGCGAAGTCACGGGTGGTCAGGCATGGCAGTCCGTCAAGGGCGATGCCGACGGGCGGCACCCGGAGCGTGCCGTTCGCGATGGCCGCGTTCGCGGCCTTGTAGAAGTTGACCGCGTTGCAGGCGGCCGACTGGCCGATAACCGACTGCCCGGACGCGTCAACGCAGTTGCCCTGCCACGCGCCCGCACCGGTCAGCACCAGGTTGGCGCCGTTGAAGCCAATGTCAATAATGACGGTGGATCCCGGGGCGATCCGCGGCGGCCGCAGGGCCGCGGCGGGCTCGGTCCCCGCGGTGACAACCAGCGGGTTGTAGACGTGCAGGGAGCCGTCCGGCGCGAGGATCGTGGCCTCGACGAACGCGCCCTGGGTGGCGGCATTGGCCATCGAGCAGCCGTTGCCGAGCTGCCACGGCGTCGCCAGGCCCGCCGGGCTGAGCGGGCTGGGCGGCACGGCGAGCGTGCAGTTCATCGAGGCCGCGGCCTGAGCCGGGGTCTGGTTCAGGTTGATGGCTTTGCCCATCCCGTCGACCGGGTCCGCGAGATCACCGAGCTGGAAGGAAGCAGTCGGGCCGTTCGCGAACGAGGGGGCGGTCAGCACGGCGGACATGCCCGTGGTATTCGCGCCCGGCATGGCCCGCCCGCCGAAGCCCGCCCGAGGGTGATGCGAGCTGAAGGCGGCCTGGCTGATGTCCGTGATGCTGTTCCCCTGAATGGCGAAGACCGCACCGACCGTGACGCCCAACGCCACCGGGATCGCCACCGAGACCACAGTACGCGGGGCACGGCTCCTGTGTTTCCCTCGTCGACCCTTTACTGGCCATTGGCCGATTAGCATTCAGTCCACCTCCGTGTTCGCTGTCCTGATGTCGATTACGTGAAACCTGCGAGGCAGACGGGGGATTGAAGATTGTCTCCGGGCGTGCTCAAACGGATTATTCGAGGCTAATCCTGTGTCAACTTGACAGGACGCCGGAAAACGCTCCAAGACCTGCTCGTTATGTGTGTCCCCGAGCATCCGGGTGGCAAACCATAAGAGTTCGCTGAACAGATAACGTGAGGTTATTCACGCGCCTTGTTCGTAATGTCAACTTTACCCAGAATGGCGGCGTGCCTACATGAAGGATGGCCTGTTTCGCGAAAGGATGTAGTTACCACACAACGAAGGTTACTCAGGCGGTTCGGTAGAACTGCACACCTATTCCTGGTCCAGGTCATCGGCAGTCGGGACACGATCGGCCGCTGCCGCGGAAATAAGCGGCGTAATCACCGCTAGTGCCCGGCTGACGGTCGACTTGGAAACACGAATGATTGGTGGCGTATGCCGCGTCCCGCCTCGGGAACGCGCGTGACGCCATAGCGGCCTCGCTCCGAAGCGACGCCACCGCAGTTCTGAACAACTTCCAGGAGTTGTCCGGATACATCCACTTCCCTCGGCTATATTGGTCTAGACCTATGCACGCCGATGTTGGCTCCATGTTTGCTCGGACGCCCTGGTACACCCCTGAGCATGACAACCGGGTCAGCCCGAACGGAACCCGCGCCGTCATAGGGTTCCCATTCAAGCCAGCCGCTGCCCTTACCGGCCGCCCGTGACGACGGGTTTTCGGTGGACGGATCCTAGGTCGGCCACGTGAGGGACTCAGGCGAAGGCCTCGGCCCGGAGCGCAGGAAGCCGGCCCATGTGGCGGAACTGCGCTCAGGAACCAGGTCGATCCCGGCCTCGTGCAGGATCTCCCACACGGTGGAAGCGGCGACCTTCACCCCTAGCACCAGCAGTTCGCCATGCACCCGGCGATACCCCCACCCGGGATTCTTCCGAACCAGCCGCAGCACCAAGACGCGGATGGAGCGCACGGTCCGCGGGCCAGCTTGGCACGCTCCGTCATGCCCGCGATGCCATGTCCCGGGCCTTGGGGCGACCCGGGCGAGGGCGCGGTTGAGGCAACGTCGTTGGTGACCATCAGCCTCAGGTCGGCAAGGGCTGCCCGGGACTGCCGTCGGCGTCATCATCGCGCTGGCCGCAGGAACGGTCTCCCCTGAGTCCCTGCCGAGAGTCACGTTGACAGGAAAACGGGGATCGTCATGTGTGGCACTGTCGGTTATGGTCGAAAAAGCGGGTCATCTGCTGACTTCTGGCGAGGTGTGCATGAAACGCGTGCAGAGGGCTTCGTTCGTAGCTGCCGGCGCCGCGATCCTGCTGGGGATTCCTGCCCTGGCGAGCGCCACTGTTACGCAAACCGGCGGGCAAACCGCTGCCGGAGGCCAGGCGGCCGCCAGCCTGGCGCCGGCGACGCCGGCATCGGGGGCCTCGGAGTCGTCCGGGGCGGTCGCGGTCGGGAGCGGCGGCGCGGTCGCCTCGATGGACGCGGGCGCCAGCCAGGCCGGCATCGACGTGCTCGAGCACGGCGGCAACGCGATCGACGCCGCGGTGGCGACGGAGAGCGCGCTCGGCGTGACGATCCCGTTCGTGGCGGGCCCGGGCGGCGGGGGGTTCATGGTGATCTACCTCGCGAAGACGCACCAGGTCATCACCATCGACGGCCGCGAGAACTGCCCGGCCGCCTGCACGACCTCGATGTTCATCGACCCGACGACAGGCAAGCCGCTCGGCTACGACTACGCGTCCGACCAGCCGCTGGCCACCGGCGTCCCCTCGATGGTGGCGACCTGGGCCAAGGCGGTCAGCCTTTACGGGCGCAACAGCCTCGCCGCCGACCTGCAGCCGGCGATCGACGTGGCCACCCGCGGATTCCGGGTGAACGCGGACTTCCAGCAGCTCACCGAGTCCGACCTGCCAGAACTTCAGGCGTACCCCGCCAGCAGTTCCCTGCTGCTCACCCCGCAGCGGAACCCGCTGCCCGTCGGGTACCTGCTGCGCAACCCCGACCTCGCCAAGACCTACCGGCTGCTTGCCGAGAA
>JAWWPV010001031.1:0-3944 GCA_033854775.1 Trebonia sp. | reverse complement strand
TTCTTATTACCTGCGGTATTACTACCTGCATGATTCGGTAGTGGCGGAACAGAAGAAGGCCGGGACACGGGCCGCCGCGGTCGCGGCAATCGAAGCCGAGCTGCTGAGAATGTACGCGGACCCGGCGCTCGACTCAAAGCCTGAATTGCTCGGCAAGCGGGGCGGTGCGTTCTATTCTGAGGCCGCGGTCGCGCTGCTCGCGTCGCTCATCGGCGATATCGGGGACGTGCAGGTCGTCAACGTGCGCAATGACGGCACCTTTGGCTTCCTCGCCGACGAGGCGGTCATCGAGGTGCCCGCGGTGATCGGGTCCGGCGGGCCGGTGCCGGTGCCGGCCGCGCCGCTCTCGCCGCTGGTGCGCGGGCTTGTCGGGCACATGTCGGCGTACGAGGAGCTCGCGGTGGACGCGGCGCTGCGCGGCGGCAGGCCGCGGGTGGTGTCCGCGCTGCTCGCGCACCCGCTGATCGGGCAGTACGACCTCGCGGAGAAGATGGCCGACCGGCTGATCGCGGAGAATGCGCGCTTCCTGTCCTGGGCATGACGGTGACGGCATGACGGTATGAGGGAGGCAGGTTGGCTGACGGCCAGGCCGCCGTGCTCGCGATTGACGGCGGCAACAGCAAGACCGACGTGGCCCTCATCGGCTGGGACGGAACGGTGCTCGCCGGCCTGCGCGGGCCTGGCGCTTCGCACGAGGGGCACGGCGTCGGCGGTGCCATGCGCCGGCTCGGCGCACTGATCCAGGCGGTCTCCGACAAGGCTGGCATTGACTCCCCTGGCGTCATCGCCAGCCATGTTTCCGCTTGCCTGGCGGGCGCCGACCTGCCCGAGGAAGAGGCAGCGCTGACGGCGGCGCTGCTCGCGGGCGGCTGGTCGCAGACCGCCGTGGCGATGAACGACACGTTCGCGGTGCTGCGCGGCGGGGTCGACGAGCCCTGGGGCGTGGCGGTGACCTGCGGAGCGGGGATCAACTGCGTGGCCGTCGCGCCGTCGGGCGCGGTCGCGCGTTACCTGGCCCTCGGCGCCCTGACCGGGGACTGGGGCGGCGGCTGGGGGCTGGCTCAGGCGGTCATGTGGCACGCCATGCGCGACTGGGACGGCCGGGGCCCCGCGACCGCGCTCGGCGCCGCTGCGGCCGGCCACTTCGGCCTGGCCTCGATACGTGACGTGGCCGTCGCGGTGCACAAGGGCGACCTCGTCGAGGCCGACCTGCACCGGCTGACCTCGGTGCTCTTCACGGTGGCGGGTCTTGGTGACCCGGTGGCACGGTCCATCGTGACCCGGCAGGCCACCGAGATCTGCGTGATGGCGGCGGCCGCGATGCGGCAGCTCGGCATGGCGCCGGCGGGAACACCGGTCGTGCTCGGCGGCGGCTTGCTCGAGTCTCGCGATCCCCTGCTGCTCGCCGAAGTCGACCGGCAGCTCGCGGAGGCAGCCCCGGGCGCTACCGCGCGCGTGCTCGACGTGCCGCCACTAGCGGGCGCCGCCCTCCTCGGGCTGGATTACGTCGGCGCGCCCACCGCGCCGAAGCTGCGGCTTCGCGCGTGCTACCGCCCCGCACCCTGAAAACTGCCGGTCGCCGTGGCCTCTCCCTGCGGCGAACACCGCCGACTCCAAGAGCCTGCGGTGTGCGCCGCATCCCCCCCAAACGTTGCGGCCACGGCGACCGGGTCCCTGTTGCGCCGCGAGCGGTCCCCTCACAAGACCGGCCGCGACGGTGCACCTGCGGCATGCTAAGCAATGACGCAAAAGCCCACACATCTCAGCGAAGCCCGTCCAACGGACAGGAAAAGTGAAGCTCTCGGATGCCCAACAAGCAATGAGGCTAAACTAAAACGCCACCGCGTCGCATCATCTGAAATATGTAAGGCAGTATGCAGATGCGGTCCCATCCGCCACTGGGGCACCATCTGTCACGGCTCCGGATCGAGGTACGAACATAAGGTCACACCTGCCTGCCGAACCGAACAGCTTCGTCGGCCGTGAGCACGAGCTCGACGAGCTGCGCAACCTCGTGTGCGCGACGCGGATGGTGACGCTGACCGGCCCCGGTGGCATCGGCAAGACCCGGCTCGCGCTGCGCGCGCTCGGCATGCTTGCCGACGCGTGCCCCGACGGTGCGCGGTACGTAGAGCTGGCGGACGTCACCAGCCCCGATCTGGTGGTGGCGCGGGTCGCGTCCGTGATTGGCGTGGCGGAGGAGAAGGGCCGTCCGCTCCTTGACACGCTCGCCGCCGCGCTGAGCCCGCGCAAGATGGTGCTCGCGCTCGACAACTGCGAGCATCTTCTCGAGGCCTGTGCGCGCCTCTGCCAGCGGCTGCTGGCCGCCGCGCCCGACCTGTGCCTGCTCGCCACCAGCCGTGAGCCGCTGCGGGTCGCCGGCGAGACGATCTGGCAGGTCCCCCCGCTGGCCGTCGCGTCGGCCGACGGGTCGGTGGCGGAGGCCGTCCGGCTGTTCGCCGACCGGGCGGCGGCGATCGCTCCCGGTTTCACGTTGACACAAGCCAACGCGGACGCGGTGGCGGCGATCTGCCGGTCACTTGACGGCATACCGCTCGGGATCGAGCTGGCCGCTGCCCGGGTGCGCGCGCTGTCGGTGGAACAAGTCCGGATGCGGGTCGCCGACCGCTTCGCGCTGCTGACCACTGGTGACCGGGCGGCGGCGCCACGGCAGCAAACGCTGCGCGCCGCCATCGACTGGAGCCACGACCTGCTGACCGAACGGGAGCAGGCGCTGCTGCGACGGCTCTCCGTCTTCGCGGGCTGGTCGCTTGAGATGGCCGAGATGGTGTGCACCGACGAGCTGGTACCCAGGGCGGCCATTCTCGATACCGTGGCCGCCCTCGTCGACAAGTCCCTGGTGGTGCGCGAGCCCGAGGTGCTCGGCCAGGCCAGGTTCCGGATGCTTGACACGATCCGCGAGTACGCGGCGGAGAAGCTGACCCTGGCCGGAGAGAAGACGGAGATCCAGCACCGCTTCCGCGACCACACGCTCGCCGTCGCCGAACGGAACTTCGCCGTGGGCATGGCGCTCGTGCCCGCGCCCTGGCGGGACCGGGTCGAGGTGTTCCGCAGGTACGACGTGGACGCGGGCAACGTCTGGCTGGTGCTCGGCGAGTGCCTGGCCGAGGGCGACGTCGCGACCGGGCTGCGCATCTGCACGGCGATCCGGCCGTGCATGCTGGTGCGCGGCGAGTTCGCGCTCGGCTGCGAGTGGGTTGACGCCTTCCTCGCCCTGCCGGCGGCGGCCGGCGTGGACCAGCGGATCAGGGGACAGGCGCTCATCGGGCGAGCCCAGCTGTCCATGTCGGTCGACCCGGCCGACGCGGAGCCGGTGGCAAGGGCAGGCCTTGACCTGTGCCGTGCGGCCGGGGACACGTTCTGGGCGGCGGCGGGCCTCAACCTGCTGAGCGAGATCGCCGTGCACACCGCGCGCCCGGACGAGGCCGAGACGCTCGGCCGGGAGGCGACGGCGATCGCGGAGGCCGCGGACGACGGCTGGAACGTGGGCTGGGCGCTCGGCATCCGCGCCGCCGTCGCCGGGCTTCGCGGGAACATGCGCGAGGCGGCCGAGCTGGCCAGGGCATCGATCGGGGTCATGCGCTCGATCGACCACGGGTGGGGCGTCGCACGGGCCCAGCTCGGCCTCGGCGACCTCGCCAGGCTGGCCGGTGACCTCGACGGCGCCAAGCACATGTACGCCGACGCGCTCGGCTACCTGCGGGAGATCGACGCGCGGCCGGAGATCGCCCGATGCCTGGCCGGCCTCGGCCGGGTGGCACTCGACCTGGGCGACGTCGAGGGCGCCAGGGAGCACCTGGCCGGGAGCCTGCGGCTCAGCCGGGACATCGGCACGCACATCGGGATGGCGCGGGGCCTTGAGTCGTGCGCCGCGCTCGCGGCCCGTGAGGGCGCGGCCGAGCGCGCGGTGATGCTGGCGGCGG
>JAWWPV010001030.1:0-4192 GCA_033854775.1 Trebonia sp. | reverse complement strand
CGCCGCCAGATATCCATGACAGGAGCCCAGTGCGGTAATCCCGCTCGCTGGGATCTGCGCGGGGGGCCGCCCGCAAGGGCGGTCCCTACCGCGACCCGCAGTAATCTAGCAGGCGCATCGTGACCGGTGTTTTGTTCGGTTTATGACAGCGAGACGGCAGTCTGCCGGGCATTTCCCCGCGATGACCCGCGGTCACGGCCCCGCCGGCCGGCCGCCTGGACGGGGACCGGCCCGGCAGGGCAGGCACGCAGGCGGGCAGCGGAACGCTAGGGCGCGTGAGGTTCGGGCAGCCGCACCTAAGAACCGAAGCGGTATCCCGCGTGAGGGATGTAGAGAAACGCCGGCCCGCTCCGACCTATAGGTGACAGGACGCGCGGTGCGTCCGCCAACGGGAGGAGCGAGGGATGACCAAGGTCGTGATCGCGATGTCGATGTCACTGGACGGGATAGCGGCTCCGGCCGCCGCGGACGCGGACGGCATGGAGCTATTCGAGTCGATCCTGGGCTGGCAGTTCCCGCTGCGCAGCTGGCGCGCGCAGCAGGGCCAGGACGGTGGCGAGGACTCGGTGGACTCGAGGGTGTGGCAAGAACTGTTCGACAGCTTCGGCCCGCAGGTCGTCGGACGCCAGATGTTCGACTTCGGCTACCCGCACTGGGGAGAGAACCCGCCGTTCCACGCGCCAGTCTTCGTGCTCACCCATCGCGGCCAGGACCGGATCGACAAGAGCGGCGGGACCAGCTACACGTTCGTCACCGAGGGCATTGGCGAGGCGGTTGGGCGGGCCCGCGCGGTCGCGAACGGCAAGGACGTGCTGCTTGCGGGCGGGGTCAGCGTCGCCAGGCAGGCCCTGGACGCCGGGCTGGCCGACGAGGTGGTGCTGCACGTCGTCCCCAAACTGGCAGGAAGGGGCGTTGGGCTGTTCGACACCGCCCGGGCCGACCTGCGCTGCACCGAGGCCATCCAGGGCGAGGGCGCCGTCCACCTGCGCTACCAGGTCCAGTGACCGGTGGGCTTGGCCTAAGAGTCAGGGGCCGAGGAGTCACGCCGAGCCGTCAGCCAGGAAGCGGCGTACCTCCTCGGCCAGCACCGCGGGGTACTCCAGGGGCGCGTAGTGGCCGGCGCCGTCCACGAAACGGAGCCGGGCGCGGCTGAAGAACGCGTCGATCCGGTCCGACCACTCGCGGGGGAACAGCGGGTCGAACTCGGGCCACAGCACGACGGCGGGAGTGGCGAGCCGGTCCTCGGGCGCCGGGATGGTCTCCGACGCGGCGGCCGTGGTGGTGCCCGCGCCCGCCCGGTACCACTGCACCGAGGCCGTGAACGCCCCGGGCGGACCGTAGACGGAGACCAGGTGGTCGAGGTGCGATTCTGAGAGCGTGAATTCCGGCCCCGACCAGTGCTCCCAGAAGTGCCGCAGGTACGCGCGCACCGCGTCCGGATGGCCGTCGATGAGCTGCTCCGACAGCGGCAGCCGGTGGAACGCCTGGTACCAGAACTCCCGCAGCGGCCCAGGTCCGAAGACCCGGGCCCCCACCCCGGGCACCGGCGGACTGATCACCAGCGCGCTCACCAGGTCCGGCCGGGACCTGGCCAGCGCCTGCGCGATCCGGCTGCCGATGTCGTACCCGACGACGACCGCCCGCGAGATGCCGAGCGAGGTGATCAGGTCAGCGACGCTCCGCGCCTGGGCCGGCGAGCCGTACTGTTCCGCCGGGTTGGCCACGTGCTTGTCCGAGTGCCCGAACCCGCGCAGGTCGGGGACGATGACCTCGCACCCGGACAGCAACGGCACGAGGTCCCGGTAGTCGGTCCGGTCACCGGGCCACCCGTGCAGCAGCACCACCGCCGGCCCGCTGCCCGCCCGGTCATACGCCAGCTCGAACCCGTCGACCGCCACGCTCGCCTACCTCCCGCAGTTCGACGCCGTACCGCCCACCGCCCTATCGTCGCAGACCCTTGCGGAAGCGGAACGCTCACGGCGCTTTCCGGTACACGGCAACCTGGGTGGTGCTCGTTCCGGTGTACCGCGCCTTGTCCCACCCCGCCCAGCGGTGCTCAAGCCGGAGTCCGGCGATCCGCGCCATCAGGTCAAGCTCCGACGGCCAGACGTAGCGGAACGGCGCGGAGTCCCTGCGCCACTGCCCGTCGATCAGCGTCCAGTGGTGCGAGGACGTGATCTGGGCGACGGGATCGTCGATCGTGTCGATCCCGACGTGGCCGGGGGAGACGTCGAAGACCCGGCCGAGCTCGCCTGCGGGCAGTCCGGAAGCCGCGGGCACCCCGACTTCCACCACGAAGCGCCCGCCGGAAGCCAGGTGCGCCGCCGCGTTCGCGAACACGGCGACCTGCTCGTCCTGCGTGGTGACGTTCATGATCGTGTTGAATACCAGGTACACGAGCGAGTAGACGCCGGGTACCCGCGTCGAGGCCATGTCCCCGATCGTCACGGGCACCGCCGACGCGCCCGGCTTGGCTCGCAGCACGGCGGCCATGTGCGGCGAAAGCTCGATCCCCGCGACCGGGACTCCGCGCTCGCTCAGCGGCAGCGCCACCCGCCCGGTCCCGACGGCGAACTCAAGCGCGGCCCCGTTGCCGGCCAGCGAGGCGAGCACGTCCACAGTCGGCCCAAGTACCGCCGGCTCGAACATCTCGGCGCTGGACATGTCGTAAACCGAGGCGATCTCCGCGCCCCACAGGACAGTAGCCATGCCAGCATCGTCCTCCGCGGTCCGCGTCAGAGTCGAACGAATTAGAACATCCTCCGGCAGCGGGCCGCCGCCGTCAGACGAAGCCCACGTGCCGCAGCGCCGCGGTGCCGAGCGGTGCGACGACGAGCACGGCGCAGATGCCCAGGTTGACCGCCCGGTACTGGAGAAAGACGGCCGCGAACTCCCGCAGCACGGCGCTCGGCCGGTAGTACCCGGCGACCCGCGCGCCGGTGACCTGCCCGCGGATCCCGAGCCGCCGCGCCAGCAGCGCGGCCCGGAAGGCGTGGAAGTCGCTGGTCACGACCGCGGCCTGCGCGCCAGGCCGCAGCTCATCCATGATCGCCTTGCTGAATATCAGGTTTTCCTCGGTGTTGTGCGACTGGTCCTCAAGCAGCAGCCGGTCGGCGGGAAACCCGCGCGCGGTCAGGTAAGCGGCCATCGCGGACGCCTCGGGCACCCGCTCGTCGTCTCCCTTGCCCCCGGAGACGATCAGCAGCGGCCGGACGGCACCGGCCCGCCGGTCGAGTGCCGCCCACACCTCGCGCCCCCGTTCAAGCCGGTTGGCGAGCAGCGGCGGCACCCCGCCGTCGGGCCGCAGCCCCGCGCCGAGCACGACCACGAAGTCCGCGCCGCCCGTCCGCGCGAGCAGCCCGTACACGAACGAGTAGAGGACGTACGACACGAACAGGAACGACACGTAGCCGAAGACCAGCGTGGCGACCGTGGCGAACAGCGAAAGCTTCACGCTCTGGGTCCGCTCGGCGGCGACGTCGAGCCCGATCATCACGAAGACCGCAGCGCCCGCGAGCAGCGACAGCAGGTTCGCGGGCCGCGTGCTCTCCCGGCGGATCATCGTGACCCCGTTCGCCATGAGGAAGGACCCGACAAGCAGCGGCCCGAGCGCCACGGCGAGCAGCAGCAGGAGAAGCATGAGGTGGGCGGGCCGCCCCGGCGCCCCGGCGAGCCGCTCGGCCAACCCGAGCGCCCCAAGTGCGAGCGTCAGCCCGAGCAGCACCGCGTTCCCGAAGGATCGTGGCTCGCGGATCACCCCCGCGAGGAACACGATGAACACCACGACGGCAAGCTCAGGCGCGAACACCCTTTAAAACTATCCATAATTGCTGAGCACTCACTGAGAAGCGCCTCTGCGTGGTGACTATCCCGACTGCGACCTCAGTCGGCAGCGCTGCCTGTCTCCCTGATCCGGGCAACGATCCGTTCCGCCTCTTCCTCGCTAATCGGGACGAAGTCGTTTGCCAGGTCACCTCGCTCGGCTGAATTCATCAGTGGCGAGAACTCCCAGCTCAAGTGACGGGAGAAGATCTCATCGATCGTGCCCTCATCGTTCCTCTCGCGGCGCAGCACGGTACTCTGATTGTCCCGTCTAGTCAACTCGTCAATCATCGCTAAATTCGTGATATTGTCAGCCATTCCTTTTCTCCGGTTAATCCTTGATCTTGGCGGTATCCTCCGGGGTGACTAG
>JAWWPV010001029.1:0-4969 GCA_033854775.1 Trebonia sp. | reverse complement strand
GGAGGGCAATGCCGTTGATGTATGAGGAACATGACGCCCCTGTGGCCCGTGTGTCGGCCGTCTGCCTGGAGGCATCCCTGCTAGCGCTATTAGTGCGGAAACTTTTTTCTATACGGAACCTTTTCCTGCTCTGCGAGTGCAAAGTTTCCGCGGTAAAAAAGTTTCCGTGATAAAGCGCCGGCCCGCGCCGCCGGGAACGGACGAACCCGGCAAACGGGACGACCGGGACCGGTCGCGACCCACTTTAAATTAACGGCATTGCCCGTCTAGTGGTCAGCTGTGCGCGGAACACCTCCAGGCTCCGCCAGACTCCTGCCGGCGCGTTGCCTTGCCAATTTGAAAGGTTTGTTGTGATTTATCCCTTGGCTCAGGATTGAGCAGCTACCGCCGCCAGAAGAAGAGGCCCGGGCGCATGAACTGGCCAACTTGCATTGACCGGCTCGCGCGACGGCGATCCATTCTGCCCGGTGCGTCACCGGCGGTCGGCACCAGTTCCGGTTTCGCGGTGCGTGTGCCCCAGGCGCCCCCCTCCATCGCCTGGGGCACACGGTCTATGAGGGCCTGCTAGCGGCGGCGCCGTGCCATGCGCCGCGACGTCCGGCGTGCGACCCTTCGGTATCGAGCGGGCTCGAGACGATTACCGTCGTGCCCGGAGAAGCTGAGCCATGACATTCGTTCCTGCGATACCGCGAGTCTACGAATCACCGCAGGCCGCGAATACTACCTGGTCTGGTAGTTTTTGATATTAACTGGGAATTCCCGTGGTCACGGTCGTGGAGAAAATGACCGGAGCTGCTTCCGAACCGTGCAGCGCCTCCTGCAGCGCCGCGGTGGCTGGCTTGTCGCGATCACGCCCGGCTGGATGAGCAGGTCCCTGCCCGCACACGAGCCTCAGCGGCGGCTAGCACGCGGTAGTCCCATCCGGGACGATTGTCAACACGGGCCACTCACGTCGCATCTTTGGGGATTAACGTCACCGTTGCGGGAGATTCAGTTGAGAATACTTATTACGACGCAATAACGGCACTGAGCGGTGCAATTGCAGCACGAGCGCGAGATGGCCTGGGTGCCAAGGCCCTCGGGGGGTTAGCACGATGCGAGGACGTGATGAGGAACTGCGGATCGCGAGCGAGATGCTTGGCGGCGCCGAACGGGGCAAGGGCAAGGTACTGCTCATCGAAGGTGATCCTGGCACCGGCAAAACAGGCCTGCTCGGCGGGATAATCAACGAGGCGGCCGAGCGGCATTTCTCACTGGCCACGGCGGAAGCGGATGAAATCGGGCGGCGGACGCCGTTCGCCCCGCTGCTCACGGCCTTGCAGGATGCGGTCAGCGGACTCCCGAGTGAGACGTCCTCGCTCAGCGCCCCGGAATCCTGGGCGCCGGTGGTCAGCAAGCTCAGGGCGCTGCTTGAGCGCCGCGCCGCGGCATCGCCGCTGCTGGTGAGCCTGGACGAGCTGCACTACGCGGATCCGGCCACGCTGTACGCGCTCCGGCACCTGACCCGGCAGCTCGCATCACACCGGCTGGCCTGGAGCCTCGCCCGGAGCACCATACTGCAACGCGACCACGCCAGCGTGCTGTTCGACCTTCTCGCGCGCGAGGGCGCGGCGCGTGTGGCACTGGGTCCGCTCGACGGCGAGGCCGTCGCTGGCACGATTGCCGACATCCTCGGCGCCGTGCCCGATCCTGGCCTGCGCCAACTGGCCGCCGACGCGGCGGGGAACCCCTTCTTGCTGACCGAACTCATCCTCGGGCTGCAGGAGGAGCACGCGGTCCTGGTGAAAAGCGGGACGGCAGTCCTGATCGCATCGCAGCTGCCACGGCGGCTGCGTGACGCGACCGGCCGCTGGCTTGGACGGCTCAGCCAAGGCACCGGCCGCATGATCGAGGCCGCCGCCATCCTCGGTCGTGAATTCCGGCTGGATGATGTGGCCCAGATGCTCGAAGAGACACCGGTCGCCATGATCCCCCTGGTCAACGAGGCTATGGCGGCCGGGATACTCCGGTCAGGCACTGAATCTTTCACCTTCAGGCATGACCTGATGCGGCGGGCGGTCGTGGAGGCCATGCCCGGGCCGACCCGGCAACTGCTGCATCGGCAGGCCGGCCAGATCTTCGTAGCCCGCGGCTCGGCGAAGAAAGCGGCGGCCCACCTGCTCAAGGGCGCCCGCCACCCGGACCCAGCGGTAATGACGAGCCTCGAGGCCGCCGCGGCACAGCTCGCGCGGTCGCATCCGCAGGCAGCCGCTGACCTCTTCCTCCGGGTGCTCGACCTGACCCCGGCCACGGACGCTGGCCGGTTCTCCGGCACCGTACGCGCTGCTGACGCCCTGACCGCAGCGGCACGGCTGGACGATGCCACCGCTCTCGTGCGTACGGCGCTCGCTCGGCCGCAGCCGCCAGAAGCCGATACGCGGCTCCGCGTGGTCCTGTCCTCAATCCTGGTCCTGCGCGGCAGTCCCCAGGACGCGCTGGACGAAACCGAAGCCGTCCTGCGGCGACCGCACCTGACGGCCGAGATGCGCGCTGGAGTCTTTGTTACCCAGCTTCAGGCGCTCAGCGGACTTGGCGAGAACGCCAGGGCATTCTCGCTGGCCGAGGACATCCGGACCGGGTCTCATGAGCTCGGCGACCCTGCGCAGGCCGCGGCGCTGCAGGTAGTCGCCGCGATCAACTGGGACGAGGGCCGCCTGGAAAGGGGGCTGCGCCTGATCAGCGAGGCGGTTCGCAGGGCCCGCGGTATCACTCCCGACGTCCGGGATTTCCAGCCTTTGTTCGCGCTCGCCGCCATGCTCATCGACGTTCGCCAGCTCGAAGAGGCCGAGGAGGTAATCCTCGCGGCCAGCGACGGCATGCGGGAATTCCGCCCGAGCGCGCTCGAATCCGTCCCGGCGGTCCTCCTGGCCCGGGTCGAACTTGCGAGGGGCCGGACGGATGACGCGCACGCCGAGGCGGAGAAAGCGCTGACCATCGCCGACACCTTCGGCGTCCCTCCGCACGGCTCACTCGCCCATTCGCTGCTCAGCGTGATCGCGCTGCGCAAGGGCGATCTCCGCGCCGCGGGATCGCACATCAGGAACCGTCCTGATGTCACCCACTACATCACCGGGCACGCGCGGACCGAGAGTCTCCTGGCCAGGGCCCAATTCGTCGAGGCGAGCGTCGGCGCGGAAACCGCGCTGCAGGTGCTTGACGGTATATACACCGACCTTCCGCTCCGCCGGCATGTCCTCATCGGCGAGCCCACCGCGTCGGCCTGGCTGGCTCGTACCGCCCTTGCCGCCGGCCGGGACGAGCTGGCGACAGGGGTGGCCCGTGTCGCCAACGAACTCGCCCGCGACAATCCCGGATTTGACGTCATGACCGTGGCGGCAGCACACTGCGGCGGCATCGTCGGGCAGGACCCTGAGCTGCTGGCGCATGCGGCGGCGAGTCACCGCGACCCGTGGGCACGTGCGTCGGCGGCCGAGGACCTCGGGACTGTGCTGATCGCTATGAACAATCCTGATGGCGCCGTCGCGTGCCTCGACGACGCTCTCGGCGGATACGGCCATGCCAGCGCGGAGCGCGACCTCGCCAGGATCCGGCGCCGACTGCGCAAGCTCGGCGTAAGGCGGCAGCACCGGGCACCGGCCGGCCGTCCCGCCACGGGCTGGGAAAGCCTGACGGAAACCGAGCAGATTACCGCCACGCTGGTAGCGGAGGGGCTGACCAACCACCAGGTCGCGAACCGGATGTATGTGAGCGCGTACACCGTCGCGTTCCACCTGAAGCAGGTCTTCCGCAAGCTCGGTATCGGCTCGCGGGTGGAACTCGCCAGAATGGCGGCCGCGCACCTGTCAGCGGACGGGCAAGGCCGTGAGCGCGGCATGGGGCGGGCCCGCGGGTAGGGCTGGTAGGGCCGGGACCCGCAGTGAGACCCGGCGACTTTTCGGCCGTGCTCTTTCAGGGTAAGACCATCGCACTCGGCGCAAACAGCCGCTTTTTGGCTCCTGCCCCCAACTTGCCGTCCGTCGCCTGCCGAAGGTAATCACATGGAAGCTAACGCAGACAGCTTCCTCGAACTCATGCATCGTCTCGAGGACTTCACCGACGGGGTCTCCCCCGAGCAAGCGCATAGCGAGTTCGACGAGACAACCCTGCAGATGTTCTGGATGCGATGGCCGCAGCTTTCCGCATGGACCGGGTCGCTGTGGCGCATGCTGTCCGAGGAACTGTCCGGCCCGTCCGCTCCGTACACGGACCCGGAACTCGATGAGGTCGGCGAAAGTGGCTTACGACCCAAGCCGCCCTCGCCGCGCGCTGACCGTCCGCGACGTGATGACCAGCCGCGTGGTCACGACCAGCCCTGACGACCCGGTTGCGGACGCCGCCGCAGCCATGGTCGGGCAGAAGGTCGGATCGGCCCTCATCATGCAGAGCCTTTTCCTGGCCGGCATTCTCACCGAGCGGGACGTGCTACGCGCTGCGGCATCCGGTAGCGACCTGACGAATTCCCCGGTGTCCGCGTGGATGACCAAGGACCCGGAGCAGGCGTCCCCGGATACCACCGTCGAGGACGCCCTCCAGCTCATGCTGCTGCACGGCTTCCGGCACCTCCCGGTCCTGGAAGGCCGCGAGGTGCGCGGCGTAGTCAGCCTGCGTGACCTAGCCGCCGCCCGGATCACCCGACACGCATCACGAGGCTGACCGTCGACTACAGGACACCGCGCCGCTGAAGCACCTCGTACGAGATCCAGCCGACTGGGATGGGCAGCCAGAACGTCGCCATGCGGAAGAGGAGCACCGCCGCTATCGACTGGTGCGCCGGGATGCCGATGGCGGTCAGCCCGGCGGCCATAACCGCCTCAACTCCGCCGAGCCCGCCCGGCGTCGGCGTCGCCGATCCCACCGCGTTGCCCGCCAGGAAGACGACGGCGGTGGCCAGGACGGCCGGATGGGCGCCGACCGACCAGAGGGTCGCGAG
>JAWWPV010001028.1:0-5358 GCA_033854775.1 Trebonia sp. | reverse complement strand
CACGCTCTCAGGGAGAGGCAGTTCTCGGGTGTACGCGATTGTGCGCTGCGGTGGCAGGCAGGAGAAGGTCGCCCTCGATGACGTGCTCACCGTCGACAAGCTTGCGGACGAGGAGGCCGGGTCGAGCGTCTCGGTCCCCGCGCTGCTCGTGGTGGACGACGGCACGGTCATCAGCGATCCGGCGGAGCTCACCGGTTACCAGGTGACGGCTGAGGTGGTCGGCCCGGCCAAGGGCCCGAAGATCAACATGATCCACTACCGGAACAAGACGGGCTACAAGCGCCGTCAGGGCCACCGGCAGCAGTACACCCAGGTCCGGATCACCGGCATCGCCAAGGCTTAGAAGCTGTAAGGACAAGCTGTAAGGACAAGAGGGCAGCAGAGATGGCACACAAGAAGGGCGCGTCGTCCAGCCGCAACGGCCGGGACAGCAACGCGCAGCGGCTTGGCGTGAAGCGCTTCGGTGGCCAGAAGGTCAACGCGGGCGAGATCATCGTCCGGCAGCGCGGCACTCACTTCCACCCCGGTCTCGGTGTCGGCCGTGGCGACGACGACACGCTGTTCGCCCTGGTGACCGGCGCGGTGCAGTTCGGCCGCGTCCGTGGTCGCCGCGCGGTGAGCGTCCTCCCGGTCGAGGACAAGGCGAAGGCCAACGCCGCAGCCTAAGCAGGCAGCGCGGACCAAGCACGGCAAACATGCGAATCGGCGGGCCCGGGCGACCGGCCCGCCATTTGTATGTAAGGGGGTTTGAACATGGCGGAATTTGCTGACCACGCTGAGCTACGCGTCCACGCTGGTCACGGCGGGAACGGCTGCGCGTCGGTCCACCGGGAGAAGTTCAAGCCCCTCGGCGGCCCGGACGGCGGCAACGGCGGCCGCGGCGGCAGCGTGATCTTCGAGGTGGACGCGTCCTCCTCGACGCTGCTCGACTTCCACCGCCGGCCCGTCCGCAAGGCAGAAAACGGCCATCAGGGCGAGGGCTCGAACCGCAACGGGGCCGCCGGCGACGACCTCGTGGTCCAGGTCCCGAACGGCACCGTGGTGCTCAGCAGCGACGGCGAGGTGCTCGCCGACCTGATGGGAACGGGCACCAAGTACGTCGCCGCCCAGGGCGGACGCGGCGGCCTCGGCAACGCGGCCCTCGCCTCCACCAGGCGGAAGGCCCCGGGCTTCGCGCTCAAGGGCGAGCTGGGGGAGGAGCGCGCGCTCACCCTGGAGCTCAAGACGGTCGCCGACATCGGCCTGGTCGGCTTCCCGAACGCGGGCAAGTCCTCCCTCATCGCCGCCATGTCGGCGGCACGGCCGAAGATCGCCAACTACCCGTTCACCACCCTCATCCCGAACCTCGGCGTCGCCGAGGCCGGCGAAGTGCAGTTCGTCGTCGCCGACGTGCCAGGCCTGATCCCCGGCGCGAGCGAGGGCAAGGGCCTCGGCCACGACTTCCTGCGGCACGTCGAGCGCTGCTCCGCGCTCGTCCACGTCCTGGACTGCGCGACAAGTGAGCCGGGCCGCGACCCGATCACCGACCTGGACACCATCGAGGCTGAGCTCGCCGCCTACGAGGAGCTCGTCGGCCGGGGCCTCGCGGGAACCAGCATGAAGGACCGCCCCCGGCTCGTCGTGCTCAACAAGATCGACGTCCCCGAGGCCCGCGACCTCGCGGACATGGTCAAGGCAGAGCTTACGGAAAGAGGCCTTGCGGTCTACGAGATCTCGGCGGCGACCCATGAGGGCCTACGCGAGCTCGGGTTCGCGATGGCCGAGGTCGTCACGCAGGCCCGCGCCCTCGCGACGGATTCCGAGCCGGCCCGCGTGGTGATCCGCCCGCCGGCGGTCAAGGACACCGGGTTCGAGGTAGTCCGCACCAAGGACGGCGCGTACCTGATCCGTGGCGAGAAGCCGTCCCGCTGGGTCGCGCAGACCGACTTCACCAACGACGAGGCGATCGGCTACCTCGCGGACCGGCTGGCCAGGCTCGGCGTCGAGGAGGCCCTCGCGAAGGCGGGGGCCGACGCCGGCGCCACCGTGCTCATCGGCGACTTCGACGACGCGGTCGTCTTCGACTGGGACCCGGAACTCGAGGCAGGCGGCGGCCACATGGCCGGCCCGCGAGGCACAGACCGGCGTCTGCAAAGATAGTCCGCGTGCAGGTTCGCCCCGACATCGCGGGATCGCCGAGGACCGTCGTCAAGATCGGCTCGTCCTCACTGACCACGAAGAACGGCGCGATCGACGACACAAGCATCGCGGCGCTGACCGGCGCCATCGCGGACCGGGTCAACGGCGGCCACCAGGTGCTCCTGGTCTCCTCTGGCGCGATCGCCACGGGCCTGGCCCCGCTTGGCCTGAAGAAGCGCCCGAAGGACCTGGCCACCCAGCAGGCCGCGGCGAGCGTCGGCCAGGGCCTGCTCATCGCCCGCTACACCGAGGCGTTCAAGGCGCACGGCCTCGGCGTCGGCCAGGTGCTGCTGACCGCGGACGACCTGATGCGCCGCGGCCACTACCGCAACGCCCAGCGGACCCTTGACCGCCTGCTGGAACTCGGGGTCGTCCCGATCATCAACGAGAATGACACGGTAGCCACCGAGGAGATCCGCTTCGGCGACAACGACCGCCTGGCCGCCCTGGCCGCCCACGTCAGCCGGGCCAGCGCCCTCATCCTGCTCTCCGACGTGGACGGCCTGTACGACGGCGACCCGAGAAAGGGCAGCGCCAGGAGGCTCGACGTGATCACCGGCCCGCCGGACCTGAAGAGCGTCAAGGCGGGCAAGACCGGCGCCAGCGGCCTCGGCCGGGGCGGCATGTCCACGAAGGTCGACTCGGCCCTGATCGCCACCTCCGCCGGCATCCCCACGGTCGTGACCTCGGCGGCCCACGCGGCAGCGGCCATCGCGGGGGAGCAGACAGGAACCTACTTCGCCCCCACCGGCCAGCGCCAGCGCACCAGGCTCCTCTGGCTGGCCCACGCCGCCGTGGCACGAGGCACCCTCAAGCTAGACGACGGCGCCATTGAGGCGGTCACGATCCGACGCGCTTCGCTGCTCCCCGCCGGCATAACCGGCGTGGGGGGCGACTTCGAAGCAGGCGACCCAGTAGACCTGACAGACGAGACTGGCGTACCCCGTGCCCGGGGCCTAGTCAACTACGACGCCAAGGAGATCCCATCCTTGATGGGCCGCTCCACGCGCTGGCTGTCATCCAAGCTTGGCCCGGAGTACGAGCGCGAGGTAATCCACCGCGACGACCTGGTACTCCTCTAGGTGTCCACGGGGAAACGAGGAGCGGGGCGCCGGGAGAATCCCCGCGCCCCGCTCCGTCGCTCAGCGGTCAGTTGTTGTCGTTCGAGCCAGAGTCAGAGCCAGACCCAGACCCAGACCCGCGGTTGCCGCCCAGCCGGTCGAACAGCCCGGACGCCGTCCGGATCCCGGTCTCGGCGACCCCGCGGAAGATCCCGGCCAGCGGGTCCTCGGACCGCTGCCACGAGTCCCGGTAGGAGTTGGCCGCGTCGCGCACCCCATCGGTGAACTTGGCGTCCCTGTCGGTGTCCCGCCGCGGGTAGTCGCCGGCCAGGATCGACTCGTACGATCCGTCCGTCGCCCACCGGTCAAGCTCGGCGAACCGCACGACGGCGAAGGGGTGCGTGTTCCCCTGCAGCTGGAGGAGCTTCAGGATCGAGTCACGAAGGTCAGGCACCGCGTCGTACTCGTGCGCCTGCTCGCGGAACGCGTCCGGGTTGAGCTCCGACAGGTACGGGCCGCCGGCGAGCTTCATCAGCGACCGGCGGGCGGCGTCGATGTCCTGCCCGGCCAGCAGCCCGGCCCGGTCGCAGGACAGCTCGGACTTGCGGAACCACTCCTCAAGGCCCCAGATGATGGCCCGCAGCCCGAGGTAGCCGAGCGGCATCCAGGCGATCCGCGCGGCGAGCTGGATGAGGATGAGCATCATCGTCCGGTAGACGGCGTGCCCGGACAGGATGTGCCCGAGCTCGTGGCCGACGACCCAGCGGAGCTCCTCCTCGTCGTGCAGGTTCACGAGGCCGGTCGTGATCACGACGAACGGCCGGTCGCGGCCGATCGCCATCGCGTTGACGATCGGCGACTGAATGACGAAGCAGTCGGGGACGTCAGGCAGGTCGAGGATGTAGGCGCCGTCCCGCACGAGCGCGTTGATGTGCGGGAACTGGCGCTCGGAGACCTTGACCGCGCCGGCCAGGAAGGTCAGCCGCAAGGCACGTTCGTTGATGAGGCCGAAGAGCTTGCTCAGCAGCACGTCGAAGCCGCTCAGCTTGCGCAGCGCGACAAGTGCCGAGCGGTCGGCCGGGTGCTCGTAGGCTCGGGACGAGATGCCGGTGAGCCGGACACGGGCCCGATCGGGAACTGAAGTCATATCTCGAATGGTAGCGCCACTCGCGACCAGAACGCATCGTCCTAGAGGCGTAACTCCCGGGGATCATCAGGAACATTATTTGCTCTCCCGGCCCTGTACCATCTCGATACCGTGCACGCGAAGGAGAGGGCAGTTGATAAACGGGCGCAGGCGGGTCGGCGTGATGGGCGGCACCTTCGACCCGGTGCATCACGGGCACCTGGTGGCCGGAAGCGAGGTGGCGCACATCTTCGCCCTCGACGAGGTCATCTTCGTGCCCACAGGCGAGCCGTACCAGAAGAATGACAGGAACGTGTCAAGCGCCGAGGACCGCTACCTGATGACGGTCATCGCCACCGCGTCCAACCCGAGGTTCTCCGTCAGCCGCGTCGACATCGACCGCCCGGGCCCCACGTACACGATCGACACGCTGCGGGAACTGAAGGAAGCGAACGGCCCGGACACCGACCTGTACTTCATCACCGGCGCCGACGCCCTGGCGAACATCCTGACCTGGCACGACGTCGACGACCTGTTCAGCCTCGCGCACTTCATCGGCTGCACAAGGCCGGGCCACCGCCTCACCGGCGGGGGCCTGCCAGACGGCAAGGTCTCCCTGGTGGAGATCCCCGCCCTGGCGATCTCCTCCAGCGAGTGCCGCCACCGCGTCGCGGCCGGCGAGCCGGTCTGGTACCTGGTCCCTGACGGCGTCGTCCAGTACATAGCCAAGCGCCACCTCTACGCCCGCGCGGCGGGCTGACCCGCCCAGGCTCCTGGCTGAAGGCCAAGGCAGTCAATCCCGGGAAGATCCCGAACGGATTCGGCTGACTCTCCCGCGCCCCATGACCCTGGACCGGCGGGGCTACGGGAACCGGGTCAGTGCAGGCTGGTGACTAGCTCGGCGATGTCCTTCACGATCTCGACGAGCGGCGCGGCCGTGGCCACCGCCCCCTTGAGGCTGCCCAAGACGGCCTGCACCCGGGTGGGATCGCG
>JAWWPV010001027.1:0-5521 GCA_033854775.1 Trebonia sp. | reverse complement strand
TATCGTGTTCCTGTGACCAACCCCGTTGTCGAGGTTCGCGGTTTGCGCATGGCGTACGGCAGCGTCGTCGTCCTTGAGGACATCGACCTGACCGTGACGGCGGGCGAGATCGTCGCGCTCACCGGGGTGAACGGCGTCGGGAAGTCGACGCTGCTGTCCTGCCTGGCGGGCTTCCGCCGCCAGGCCGAGGGCACGGTGTCCGTGCTCGGCGGCCCGCCGCGCGACAACGCCGAGTTCTGGCGGTCGGTGACGATCGTGGCCGACCAGCCGACCTGGTATCCGGGGCTGACCATCCGCGAGCTCCTTGAGCTGGTCCGGATGACCCACCGGCCGCTGCGCGGCTGGTGCCTGCCCGCCGACGAGCTTGTCGAGGTCTTCGGGCTGTCCGCGCGGGCGGACGCCAGCCCGCTCAGCCTGTCCTCCGGGCAGCGGCAGCGCCTCAGCCTCGCGGCGGCGCTCGCGCGGCCGAGCCGGCTGCTGCTGCTCGACGAGCCTGAGCAGTCGCTCGACGCGGGCTTCCGGCAGGAACTGGCCGCGCTGCTCCGCGACGAGTACGCGGCCAACGGCGGCACGGTCGTGATGGCGACGCACGATCACGACTTCGCGATGACCGCCGGCGCGCGCATCGTCCCCCTTTCCGAGGGCCGGATCGCCGAGGATACCGAAGACAGAAGCACCGCAGACGACGGCATCACCGGCCCCGCCGCATGACCGCCGAGCCGATGACCATCGCCGACGACGCGGGGGTCAGCGTCGCGACCGTCCGGTCGTTCCTCGGCAAGCACCGCCGCCGGAGCTGGGTCGACTGGTACGTCGCAGGCTTCGCCCTGCTCATCGTGGCGATCTACGGCGCTAACTTCCTCGCGAGCCCGCTCAGCCGGCTCAGCAAGTCGGCGAGTCACGCCGCCGCGACCCACGCGGCGGCGACGCAGGCGGTCGCGGGGGCGGGCCTCGTGATCGGCGTCGGCATGGGGCTGCTCCTGCTCGCGCAGGCGCTCGGCCCGCTGGCGCTCTCCCCCGCCGACGCCTCCTGGCTCCTGCTTACCCCGCTCAACCGGCGAGCCGTCCTGCGGCGGGCGGCACTGGCCGTCGCGGTGCTCGCCACTTTGGCCGGCGCCCTGCTCGGCGTGCTCGGCCTGGCGATGGGCGGCCCTTACCTCCGGCTTTCCGGGAGCGGGGTGCCCGGATCCTGGCTGTTCCTTTCCGCGGTGGCCGGCGCCGGGTGCTGCCTGGCGGCGGTGGCCGGCGCGGCGATCGCCCAGCCGCGGGACCGGCCGCGCGCCGTGATCCGCGCCGTCTGCCTGGCGGTCGCCGTCGTCGCGGTGGCGGGGGGAGTGGCCGGGGAACGCTGGTCCGCCGTAACGCTGGCGGTCACCGCCGTGTTCGGCGGGCTGTCCACGGCGGTCTTCGACATCGCGGCGCTGGTCGCGCTCGCCCTGGCCGCCATCGCCTGGCTGCTGCTGTGGCGGCAGCTTGCCGCCTTCCCCGCCAGCGTGCTGCGGGCCGACTCGGCGCGTTCCGGGCGGGCCCTGCTCGCCGCGCAGTACTTCAACTTCTCGCTCCTGTTCTGGATCGCCGAGGACAACCACTGGCGCGGCCGCCTGCTCCGCTCGAGGCCGTGGCCGAAGCTGCCCCCGGTCCTGGCCCTGGCCTGGGCCGACTGGCGGCGGCTCGGCCGCAGGCCGGGGCCGCTTGTCATCCTCGCCATGGCGGCCGTGATCCCGGCGCTGCTCGGGATAGCCGTCACCGGCCGCCTCCGCCTCGATCTCGTCGCGGTGGCGCTCATCGCGGGCGCGGTCGCCGCCGGCGCGCAGGGGACTACCGCCACCAAGCGCGACCAAGACGACCCCGCGCTGCTCAGGCTGCTCGGCGTGGACGCGGGACGGGCGCTCGTGGCCCGCGCGGTCCTACCGACCCTGCTTTCCGGTTGCTGGCTCGCTCTTGCGCTGGCCGTGCTCGGCGCCGCCGGAACGTTGAGCGGATGGCTCTGGCCGCTGCTCGGCCTGATCGCGGGCCCCGGCGCGGCGGCGGGCGTCTTGCGGCTGGCCCGCACCGCGCGCATCAACCCGGCGAACCGAGGACCGGACACGCCGATGGGCAACACGCCGCCCTGGCTGGTCTCAAGGGCACTGAGCGTCATCGTCGCCCTGATCGGCGCCGGCCCGCTAGTCGCGGCGCTGCTCAAGGGGGAGGCCCACGCGACCACCGTCATCGACCAGTGCGCGGCCTCCGTGATCGTCCTCTGGGTGTACCTGATGATCGCCAGGAGCCTGTCCCGTTAGCGGCTTTCCAACCGCTTCGATATGTGATATCACTTTGATATGACTTCGATGGAGCTTGAGATCGACGGGCTGCGCCGTCGGTATGGCACCGTCACCGCGCTCGACGGGCTGACGTTCGGCGTCCCCGCCGGACAGGTTTTCGGTTTCCTCGGCCCGAACGGCGCCGGCAAGACCACCACCATGCGCGCCATCTTCGGCGTCACCGCCCTGGACGCGGGCGAGATCCGCTGGCGCGGCAAGCCGGCCGACGAGGCCGCCCGCCGGACCTTCGGCTACATGCCGGAAGAGCGGGGCCTTTACCCGGCCATGGCACTGTTCGACCAGGTCGAGTACTTCGCCCGGCTGCACGGCATGGACCGTCCCGCCGCCGCGAAGGCCGCCTGGCACTGGATCGACCGGCTCGGCCTGTCCGGCCGGGGCCAGGCGCGGATCGACACGCTCTCGCACGGCAACCAGCAGCGCGCGCAGCTCGCCGTCGCGCTGGTCCACGACCCTGAGCTGCTTGTGCTCGACGAGCCCTTCTCCGGCCTCGATCCCGGCGGCATCGACGACATGAGCTCGATCCTCGCCGAGCGCGCCGCGGCGGGTGTCACGGTGTTGTTCTCCAGCCACCAGCTGGACCTGGTCGAGGGCCTCTGCGAGGCCGTCGCGATCATCTACCGCGGCCGGCTGGTGGTGTCAGGCCCGGTCGCGGACCTGCGCCGCGGCGACCGCCCCAGGCTCGCGGTCCGGGTCACGGGCGACCGGACGGGTGCCTGGTCGGCCGGGGTGAGCTCCGCACTGGGCATCGTGGAATCCGTAAGAGCAGATGGCACGGCAGAGATCTCCCTAACGAATTCGGCTGACTCCCAGACGATCCTGGATCTCGCCAGGGCGGCAGGCCCGGTCGAGCACTTCGCCTACGAGGACCGGTCACTGTCGGAGGTCTTCCGCCAGGCGACCGGCGCGTCGGTCGGCCAGGCCGAGGCCGAGCACGCGGCGGCCAGCAGGACCACCGGGGTAACGACGGGAGCGGGGCTGTGAGCGCGGGCACGTTGGGCACTGGGCCGGGGACGAGCGGCCGCGGACGCGCACCGCAGCCCGGCCGGTCGCTGCAGTTGACCTGGCTGGTGGCCCGCAGGGAGATCCAGCTCAGGGCAAAGACGCGGGTCTTCGTGATCACGACCGCGATCCTGCTGATCGCGGTCGCCCTGGCCGTGTCGCTTCCGGCGATCCTGTCTGGCAAGAGCAAGCCAGACCGGATCGGCGTCGTCGGCGGGGCCACGACCACGATCAGCGGCATCATCACCGAGGCCGGCCGGCTGTCCGGCGGCCAGGCGGTCGCGGTTCCGCAACCGAGCCTGGCGGCGGCGGAGACGGCGCTGCGCAGCGGCGACCTGAGCGCGGTCCTCGTGCCCAACACGGAGATCATCGTCAAGCAGGTGCCCCTGGGGGGCGTATCCGGCTCCGTGGCGACGCTCGCACAGCTCGCCGGGCTCTCCAAGCTGATCCAGACCGTGCCGGGCGCGGCGTCCGCCGTCACCCACGGGGTGACACTGCCGGTGCGCGGCCTCGAGGCGTCCTCGAAGTCGCTGTCCTCCCGGCTGACCGGGCTGTTCACCGTGATCATCGTCTGGATCCTGATTAGCGTGTACGGGTCGCAGATCGCGATGGGCATCGGCGAAGAGAAATCCAGCCGGGTGGTCGAGGTGCTGCTGTCTACTGTCCGCCCCGTTCAGCTGCTGATCGGCAAGGTGCTCGGCATCGGGCTGCTCGCGCTCGGCCAGGCGGCGGGGATACTCGTCGTGTTCATCATCGCCGGGTTCGCGTCCGGGTCGAGCCTGGTGCACGGCGCCACGCTCGGCGTCGTCATCGCGGGCGCGGTGTTCATCGTGCTCGGCTACGCGTTCTACTGCACGGCGTTCGCGGCGGCAGGCTCGCTGGTGTCGCGGCAGTCGGACGTGAACTCGACGATCATGCCGGTCCAACTCCCGCTGATCGTCGCCTACGCGCTGTCCTACACGGTGATCTACGCCAACGGGGCGAACACGTTCTATCGCGTGCTCGGCTTCCTGCCGCCGACCGCGCCGATCGCGATGCCCGTGCTTTACGCGGCGGGCGACGTCCCGGTCTGGCAGGTCGTGGTGGCGGCGGTGCTGACCGCCGCGGGCACGGTGTGGATGGCCCGGCTGGCGGTGCGGATCTACTCGAACTCCATACTCAAGACGGGCCCGCGCATCAGCTTCCGCCAGGCCATCAAGGAGAGCAGGAACGCCTTACCGGCGCTGGCCAGAACAAAGGCGGGCCGGCCGCTGTTGTCCCTTGGGGTTTTCCACGTTCCTTCGCAGAAGGGGTTTCATCGATGACCGTTATCGGGAGTTCCGACCTTGACGTGTTCCCGCTTGGGCTCGGCGGCAACACGTTCGGCTGGACATCGGACAAGGACACGTCGTTCGCGGTGCTCGACGCCTACGTGGCGGGCGGCGGCAACTTCATCGACTCCGCTGACTCGTACTCGGCGTGGGTGCCAGGGAACGCCGGCGGCGAGTCCGAGACGATCATCGGCGAGTGGACCCGGGCGCGCGGCAACCGGGACTCGGTCGTCATCGCGACCAAGGTGAGCAGGCACCCGCAGTTCAGGGGCCTGTCGCGGTCGAACGTGCTGGCGGCGGCGGACGCGTCGCTTTCCCGGCTGCAGACGGACTACATCGACCTTTACTACGTGCACTACGACGACCCGGACGTGCCGGTCGCCGAGGCCGCCGGGCCGTTCAGTGAGCTGCGGAAGGCCGGGAAGATCCGCTACGTCGGGCTCTCCAACATCACCGCGCCACGGGTGCGCGAGTGGTTCACGGTCGCGGCCGCCGAGGGGTTCGCGCCGCCGGTCGCGCTCCAGCCGCACTACAACCTGATGGAGCGCGCTGCTTACGAGACCTCGCTGGCGCCCGTCGCGGCCGAGTTCGGCCTCGGCGTGTTCCCGTACTACGCGCTCGCGAGCGGCTTCCTCGCCGGGAAGTACCGGAGCGCCACCGACAACGCCGACGCGGCACGGCAGCCGGGCGCCTCGCGGTACCTCACGCCGACAGGCCTGGCGGTGCTGGCGGCGCTCGACTCGATCGCCGCGGACCGCGGCGTCGCGCTCGCCTCCGTCGCGCTCGCCTGGCTGCGCAGCCGACCCAACGTGGTCGCGCCCCTGGCTTCGGCCCGGACGGTCGACCAGCTCCCCGCGCTGCTCGCCTCGGCGACCCTGGACCTCACCG
>JAWWPV010001026.1:0-7498 GCA_033854775.1 Trebonia sp. | reverse complement strand
CGCGCCGTGGCGGTCATCCCGTGCAGGATGATGGAGGAATTCGCCGCCTACTTCCACCCTGGCTGGCTGGCCGGCCATGTGGTCGCGGAGGTATGGGATGACCGGGAGGGGCGCTGGCGCCTCGTTGACCCGGAGATGAGCAGCCGCTGGACGCCAGAAGTCAACGGGCGGCCGGTCGACTGGCTCGATCTCACCGACGACCAGTTCGTGACCGGCCCGCGCGCGTGGCGGGCGGCCCGGGCGGGGAACGCCGACCCTGAACGGTATGTCGTGGCCCCCGACCTGGACGTGCCCGTGCTGCGCGCCTGGCCCTACCTCGCGCACAACGCGATCCACGACCTGGCCGCGCTGAACAATACCGAGATGCTGCTGTGGGACGCCTGGGGCATGCAGCTCGGCCACGGTCCTGGCCTGGTTCCTCAGGCGGACGGCGCGGTCCTCGACGAGGTTTGCGCGCTGACGGCGGATCCCGCGGTGGCCCCCGATGTGCTGACGGAGATTGGCGGCCGCGACGGGCTGCGCATCCCGCCGACGGTCACTAGCTTTGACCCGCATGGCGCCCCGCCCCGCCAGGTAGACGTGACCCGGGTTGTGTCCTGACCGCTCGGGGGGATGCCGCTGGGCGGTGTCACCGGCGGCGAAACGCACCCCTTGACAGCCGGAATGTGCAGAATTAGCTTCTAGTCACAAGACGCATTGACTAGTCAGGCTACAGAGAGACCAATGGAGTCTCTCCCCGGCCACCCCTTCGCAGCGCGGCGGCAGATGCACAGGAGCCGAGATGAACTTGCATGAGTTGCTCACCCGGCGTGCGAACAGCGTCGGGCCGGTCAAGGTCGGCGTGATCGGGGTGGGGAAGTTCGCGTCGATGTTCCTGACGCAGGCGCTGCACGTCCCGGAGATCCATGTCGTCGGCGTCGCCGACCTCGATGTCGGGAAGGCGCGTGCGGCGCTCGCGCGTACCGGCTGGCCGGCCGAGCGCTACCAGGCGGGTTCGTTTGCCGAGGCGCTGCGCGCCGGCGGCACCTATGTCAGCGACTCTGCCGACGACCTGATCGCGGCCCCCGGCCTGGAGGCGCTGCTCGAAGTCACCGGCAACCCGGTGGCCGGCGCGCGGCACGCGGAACTCGGGATCGACGCCGGGCTGCACGTCATCATGGTCAACGTGGAGGCCGACTGCCTCGTCGGTCCCGTCCTGGCGGAGAAGGCACGCGCAGCCGGGGTGGTCTACTCCATGGCGTACGGCGACCAGCCGGCGCTGATCAGCGAACTGGTCGACTGGTGCCGGACCATCGGGTTCGACGTGGTCGCCGCGGGCAAGGGCACTAAGTACCTGCCGGAGTACGTCACCTCGACCCCGGACACCGTGTGGGACTACTACGGCTTCACCGCCGGGCAGTTGGCCGCCGGCGACTTCAACCCGAAGATGTTCAACTCCTTCCTCGACGGCACGAAGTCGGCAATCGAGATGGCCGCCGTAGCCAACGCCACCGGCCTGGTCCCGCAGGATGAGGGCCTGCTGTTCCCGCCGGTTGACGTGGATGACCTCGCGACCGTGCTCCGCCCGCAGGAGGCGGGCGGCCAGCTCAGCCGCCGGGGGACCGTGGAGGTGATCTCCAGCCTGCGCCGCGACGGCCGCCCGCTGGAACGGGACCTGCGGTGGGGGGTGTACGTCACCTTCGAGGCGCGCACCGACTACGCGGCGCGCTGCTTCGCGGAGTACGGGATGCAAACCGACCCGAGCGGCCGTTTCGGCGCGCTTTACCGGCCCTACCACCTCATCGGCCTTGAGCTGGGCATCAGCATCGCCTCCGCTGTCCTGCGCGGGGAGCCCACCGGAACGGCCCGCGCCTTCCACGGCGACGTGGTCTCGGTGGCCAAGCGCGACCTGCGCGCCGGCGAGGTCCTCGATGGCGAGGGTGGCTACACCGTCCGCGGGGTCCTCGCGCCCGCTAGCGCATCGCTCGCCCGCCGCGCCCTGCCCATCGGCCTGGCGGGGGGCGTCACGCTTCGCAACGGCATCGTGGCTGGCGATGTCCTGACCTACGAAGACGTCAGCATCGACGAGGGGGCCGCCGCCGTCCGGCTACGCCGGCAGCTCGAAAGTGCCGCCCTGACGCAGAGTCGCCCGTGACGGGAAGGCAGGCGGCGACCGGCCTACGCGGCACCGTGCGCATGCCTGCCGTCCAGCCTCACGATGAGGGAGATCGATGACCAGCACTGCCATTCTCGTCCATGGCGTACCGACCACGGCGCGACTGTGGGACGGCGTCATTGCCCGCCTCGACGGATCGCGGCGGGTGGTCGCGCTGGAACTGCCGGGCTTCGCCGAGGCGCCGCCACCGGGCTGGCGCGGCGTCAAGGAGGAGTACGTCGAGTGGCTGATCGGGCAGATCGAGACCGTGGTCGCCACCGACGGTCCGGTCCACCTCGTCGGCCACGACTGGGGCTGCCTGCTCGCCTGCCGCGCGGCGTCATTGCGCCCCGAGTTGCTGCGCAGTTTCACCTTCGGCAACGGCCCCATCGACGAAGACTGGCCGCTGCACGGTGCCTGGGCGACCTGGAATATCCCCGGCGAGGGGGAGCGCTGGATGGACAACCTCGACGTTGACGCCATGGCGAAAGGTTTGCTGTCCGCGGGCATGACGCCCGAGGTGGCCGCTGCGATCTCGTGGCGTAACGACTGGAACCGGGCCATTACGCTGTCGCTCTACCGCTCGGCAACCAACGTCGGCCAGGAATGGGCCGCCGATCTCAGGAAGATCGTGGTACCCAGCCTGGCGATCTGGGGCTCGCACGACCTGGTCGTCCCCATCGAGTTCGGCCGCCGGATGGCCGCCCGTATGGGGGCCGAGGTCGTGGGTATCGAGGCCAACCACTTCTGGCCAGCTCAGCTGCCTGAGGTCGCGGCCCGAGAACTACAGCGCCACTGGACGCGCGCCGAGTCGTCGCCGTACACGATTCTCACGCAACCGCGGTTGTAGGCGGCGGCTGGGCCTTCCGCAACCTGCGAGCGCAGTTACTGTACGCCGGTGAGCTGCTCGGCGAGCCGGGCCCGGGCGGTGAGCAGGGATGGTCCGTACCGCACAGTGTCTGCAGCGTAGTGCGGATGTCGTTGAAGGCCATCTCCTGGGCGTGCAGGGAGCGGCCAGAGGCTCGTCTCCTGAGTAGGACGCGACGACAGCTGGCCAGCCCGCGACGAGGGCGTGTTTACTCGCCTGACATAGCGTCTAGTGTAGTTAGCATGACTGAGGTAGCCGGCCCGCTGTCGATGCGAGAGCAACAGCGCGCTTTCACCAGGCGCAGGCTCATGGAAGTCGCCCAGCAGCTGTTCGCGGCGCAGGGCTACCCGGAGACCACCGTCGATGACATCGCCCGTGCGGCGGGCGCCAGTCGCGCCACCTTCTACCTGCACTTCAAGAGCAAGGCCGAGCTGATGGGGGCCTCGATCGACGCCAGCGTGCCGATGGCGATCGAGACCTATCACGTCCTGGACGAGCAGCTGGCAGAAGACGGACCGCAGCTGCCAAGCCGGCTGCGCGGGTGGCTGGCGGAGTGGCTAGAACGCTGGACCGACGGTGCCCAGGCGTCGCACGCCACGCTGCAGGCCACCATGCTCGAGCCCGAGGTCGAAATGCACTACCTGCGGCTGTCGGAGGCTCTGGTCAACAGCCTGGTGGGCTACTTCGATCGCGTGCCTGCCGGTGACCGCGCGACCGCGCGCGAGCGTGCCCTGGTGCTGGAGATCATGACACAGCGGATCTTCGCGCTGGCGAGCAGGTCGAAGCTGCCCGTGCCGGAAGACCGCCTGCTTGACATCCTGGCCGAGTTCTGGCTGCAGGTCTTCGCCGCTGACCATCCCGAGAGTGCGGGACCTGACCGCCTACGGCCACGTCCCGGATCTGCCGAGTAGGCCCCTGATCACGGAAGATCCGGCCCCTCCGGAGGGACCGGATCTTCCGCGACCGCTGCGGTGACGGCGGTTAGACCGATGCGGTGTAGGTGATCGGCTCCAGCGTCGGCATCTCGTGCACCGCCGGCACCACCTCGCGCCCGAACAGTTCCAGGCTGCGCTGCGAGACGTCATGCGGCATGGAGCCGTACCGGCCGGTAAGCATGAACTCGTCCGGGTGGAAGGCGTCGACCAGCTTCTGGATCTTGGCGATGCACTGGTCCGGGGTGCCCCAGACGCAGTTGTCCACCCACGCCTGGCCGGGGTTGTAGTCCGCGGCCGCCCGGTTCTCCAGCTGAGCCTGGTAGTGCTCGTAGCCTTTGATGTTCTTGAAGTGGTCGCTGGTCAGCTCGTAGTTGCGGTTGGCCGAGTCCAGGTACTCCAGGATGAACCGCGTCGCGTTCTCCTCGGCCCGCTGTGCGTTCTCGTCGCAGTACATATGCAGGTGGATCCGGGGGCGCGCGGGCTCGTAGCCCGCCTGGGCCCGCGCCTTGCCGAACTCTTCCAGGTCCTTGTGGTACTCGGCGAAGGCCTTCTGCGGGATGATCAGCGGCCGCAGGCCGAGCGCCGCGCCGACCGGAGCGGAGGACGGGCTGCCCCACGAGAAGCAGAAGTCATCGATCAGCTGCGCGGCGTCGCGTGGCCGCGGTCGCATCGTCGTGTTCTCGTAGTGCTGGATGTCGCCGTCGTAGGAGAACCGCTCCTGGGTGAGCGCTAGCTTGATGACGTCGATGCCTTCCTTGAAGCGCTCGCGCGACTCGTTCTGGTCAACCCCCAGGGCCTTGTACTCGCGACGGCCGAGACCCCGGCCGAAGCCGATGAAGGCCCGGCGACCGCGCAGCACGTGCTGCAGCATGGTGATCTCCTCGGCCACCCGGAGCGGGTTGTGCCACGGGACGACGACGATCATGGTGCCGACATCGACCTTGGTGGTCGCGCCGGCGAAGAAGGTCAGCGCCTGGATGGCATTGGTGATCATCGTGTACGGGCTGACATGGTGCTCGACCGTCCAGATGGAGTCGTATCCGAGGTCCTCGAGCTTAAGGACGGTATCGATCTCCTGGGCCCAGATCTGCGCGTCGGTGTTCGGCTCGAGCGGGGGAACGTCCTCACCATTCTCTTGCTGGCCGAACCGTCCCCAGTCCTGGTAGTTCTGGATGTACATCGTGGTGCCGATTTTCATGCTGCTCTCCGTCCTCCACCTTGAGGCCATGGCGGCCGCTGGCGGCTCCGCCGTCTCGACTGGCCTTCGCGCCCCTTCACTCGACATGGTGTCTCGTGGATATAAAGAGTGTCAAGTAAGAAATCTCAGCGACGTGTGAGACTGCGAATCGTCCATGATCGGCTTAGCCGGGGGCATGCCAATAGCCGGCGGGGCCGCGTCCGCCCGCGCTGCCCCACCGGTGTCCTCTGGGTGAGATCAGAACATGATGACGGACCGAGCGGTCTCGCCCTTCTTCATCTGCGCGTAGCCGCCATTGATGTCGTCCAGGCCAATGTGCTCTGCCAGCAGTTCATCGAGCTTGAGCCGGCCCTGCCGGTAAAGCTCGATGAAGAAGGGCATGTCGGTGCGGAACCGGTTGGATCCCATGATCGATCCCTGCAGCTTCTTCTCCGCCAGCAGCGCGGCGCCGGGAATCTCAAGCATCTGGCCGACCGGGATCATGCCGATCACGGTCGCCGTGCCGCCGCGGCGCAGCACGCCGAAGGCCTGCTCGGCGGCGACCTTGAGGCCGATGGCCTCGAAACTGTAGTGCACCCCGCCGTCCGTCATGCCGATGATCTCGGCGACCGGATCAGCCTGCGCCGCGTTCACGGTGTCGGTGGCGCCGAGCTGGCGGGCCAGCTCGAGCTTGGCGTCGACCCGGTCTACCGCGATGATCCTGCTGGCCCCGCTGAGCCGGGCACCCTGCACGACGTTCAGCCCGATGCCGCCGCAGCCGAAGACGGCCACGGTCGCTCCCGGCGGCACCTGAGCCGTGTTGAACACGGCCCCGAGCCCGGTCGTGACACCGCAGCCGATCAGGGCCGCGCGGTCAAGTGGCATGTTCTCATCGATTTTGACCAGGGCCCGCTCGTGCACCAGCAGGTCAGAGGAGTAGGAGCCGAGCCCGGCGAACTGCGTGAGCGGGGTGTCGCCCAGCCGCAGCCGGGCAGGCGCGCCCGCTGGCCTGCCGTGCGTGGCGGGATTCTGGCAGCGTGCCGGGTTGCCGCTCAGGCAGTCTTCGCACTCGCCGCAGAAGGCGGAGACACACGTGATGACGTGGTCCCCTGGCCGCACGTAGCTCACCTCGGATCCCACCGTGGTGACCACGCCGGCCGACTCATGACCGAGTACCGCCGGGCAGCCGATGGTGTACTTGCCCTCCATGAAGTGCAGGTCGCTGTGGCACAGGCCGGCGGCCACCGTCTGGATGAGCACCTCACGTGGACCTGGGGCGTCGACCTCGATCTCCTCGATCGCCAGGTCACCGGGGCAGGAGTAGAGGATGGCGGCGCGGGTCATGGCTTCAGCAGCACCTTAATCTGTCGGGTCGTGCCGCTGGTGAGCTCGCCGAACCACTTCTCGGCGTCCTCGAGCGGCGCGATGGTCGTGATGAGGTCGGCGGCCGGGATCCGGCCGTCGGCCAGGCTGTCCAGAGCCTGCTTCCAGTCGGCACTGGTATACGCGAGCGACCCGCGGATCTGCACTTCCTTCACGGCGATCTCCGCGGCGTGCACGGTCGACGGGTGGGAAGGGACGCCGACGATCACCACGCGGCCCGCTGGGGCGACCATGCTGATGGCCGTGCCGATGCCCACCGGATGGCCGGTGCAGTCGAAGGCGACCCGCGGCGGGCCGCCGAGGACGTCGCGGACTTTGTCGGCCTGTTCCTCGACGTCGCTGACCGCGAACCCGATTTTGCGCAGCGTCTCCCGCCGGACCTCGGTCGGTTCGACGACGATGACCTTCTCGAAGCCCTTGGCCCGCAGCCCGAGTGCCGTCATGATGCCGATCGGGCCGCCGCCGAGCACAACGCATGGCTCAGACGGGTCTGCCTGGGCCAGGTTGACGCCGTGCAGCCCGACCGCGAGCGGTTCGGCGATGGCGCCGTGCTCGTCACTGACCCCGTCCGGCAGGCGGAACAGGCTTGCCTGCGGCGCGACCACCGTCTCGGCGTAGGCACCGTAGTAGGGGCCGAGTCCGATGCCGCGCTCGGTATTGGTGGGGCACAGCTCGGGGTACCCGGCGGCGCAGGTCTCGCACTGACCGCAGGGATCGAAGGGATTAGCCGCGACGCGGTCCCCGGCCTTCCAGCCGGTAACCGCGCGCCCGGTCTCGGTAATTACCCCGGTGAACTCGTGACCGAGCACGATCCCGGCGGGGATGGCGGGCATTTCCCGCATATGGAGGTCGGAACCGCAGATGCCGCAGTAGCTGACGGCGATCCGCACTTCGTCGGGTTTGAGGTCGGGCTCTGACACCTCGACCAGCTGCAGTGACCGGTCATCCGCGACGGCTACGGCGCGCATCTGCTGCCCCAATCGCTCGGGTTGCCGCCCTTA
>JAWWPV010001025.1:0-5805 GCA_033854775.1 Trebonia sp. | reverse complement strand
GCTATCTCAACCCCCGTAGGGCCGCTTCGTGCCAGTCACTACTGTTGCGCCGGACTCGTCGTCCTCGTGGACCTGCGCGACGAGTCCGGCGGCCGACATCGCGGCCGCCATCGCCGGGGCCTGCCGTTCGCTGGTCTCTACCAGCAGGACCCCGCCCGGGGCGAGCCACGCTGGAGCGCCGGCCGCGGCCCGCCGGAGGATGGCAAGCCCGTCCGCCCCGCCGTCCAGGGCCATCAGCGCCTCATGGTCGCGCGCCTCGGTCGGCATGAACGCGATCTCCGTGGTCGGCACGTACGGCGCGTTGCAGATCAGCACGCCGATCCTGCCCCGCAACGAGCCGGGCAGCGGGGCGAACAGGTCGCCCGCGTACACGTGCCCGCCGGCCGGCTCGACGTTCCGCCGCGCGCACGCGACGGCCGCCGGGTCCAGGTCGGCCGCGTGCAGTTCGACGCCGATACTGGCCGCCGCGGCCCCGTACGCATCGCGCTCCACCATCTCGACCGCCCGGGCCGCCTCGACCGCCCGGGCCGCCTCGACCGCCCGGGCCAGCTCGACCGCCACCGCCAGCCCGAGCGCGCCGGTGCCGCAGCACAGGTCGACGATGACGCGGGGGACGGTGCCGTCCTGTCGGCCGGCTAGCAGGACGGCGACGTCGACAAGGAACTCGCTGCGCCTGCGCGGCACGAATACGCCGGGATCGACGAGCACCCGCAGCCCGGCGAACTCGGCCCAGCCGACCACCTGCTCAAGCGGCTCGCCGGCGGCCCGCCGCGCGACCATCGCGTCAAGCTTGGCGGGGGAGGCGGCCGTTGCGGCGAGCACCGCGGCCTCTTCCTCGGCGAACACGCACCCCGCGGCGCGCAGCCGGGCTACCACCATCGAATCGACCTCCACGAGCAGTCCACGCTAGCGGCGGCCCCGGGGCGGCTCAAGTGATTATCGACCTTAGAGCTGGCCGACGTCGGTGACGTGGACGACGGCCGCGCCCTCTTCGTCGGAGGCGGCGAGGTCGACGGTGGCGGAGATGCCCCAGTCGTGGTCGCCAGCCGGGTCGTCGAAGATCTGCCGGACCGTCCAGGCGGTCTTGCCCTCCTCGATGATCAGCATCGCCGGGCCGCGGGCGTCTTGGCCCGTGCCGATCTCGTCGTGCGCCTCGAAGTACGGATCGAGGGCGTCCTGCCAGGCGGCGGCGTTCCAGCCGTCGGCCGCGTCGAGGACGCCGAGCTCGTCGTACCGCTCAAGGGCGGCGAGGGTGATCCGGCGGAACAGCGCGTTGCGCACCAGCACACGGAACGCCCGCGTGTTGCTGGTCAGCGTCTTCGGCTGCGACCGAAGCTCGGCGGACGTCGGGTCGGGGTTCGTCAGCTTCTCCCACTCGTCGACCAGCGAGGAGTCGACCTGGCGGATGAGCTCGCCGAGCCATTCGATCAGGTCGGTGAGTTCCTCGGTCTTGGCCTCGTCCGGGACGGTCTGCCGCAGCGCCTTGTAGGCGTCGGCGAGGTAGCGGAGCACGATCCCTTCGGACCGGGAGAGGCCGTAGAGCTGGACGTACTCGCCGAACGTCATGGCGCGCTCGAACATGTCGCGGACGACGGTCTTGGGGGAGACCATGTAGTCGCCGACCCACGGGTGGCCGCGCCGGTAGATCTCGTAGGCGGCGTCGAGGACGTCTTCGAGGGGCTTCGGGTAGGTGACGCTGTCGAGCAACTCCATCCGCTCCTCGTACTCGATGCCGTCGGCCTTCATCGCGGCGACGGCCTCGCCGCGCGCGCGGAACTGCTGGGCGGACAGGATCTGCCGGGGGTCGTCGAGCGTTGACTCGATGACGGACAGGACGTCAAGCGGGTAGGTGTCGGCGTCCTTGTCCAGCAGTTCGATGGCCGCCAGGGCGAAGGGGGACAGCGGCTGGTTGAGCGCGAAGTCGTACTGCAGGTCGACGGTCAGCCGGACGTACCGGCCCTTCTCGTCGGGCTCGTCGAGGCGCTCGACGACGCCGCCGGCGAGCAGCGCGCGGTAGATCTCGATGGCGTGGTGGATGTGCTTGCGCTGCCTGGCCCGGTCCTCGTGGTTATCGGTGAGCAGGTGCTTCATCGCCTGATAGGCGTTGCCCGGCCGGTCGATGATGTTGAGGACCATCGCGTGCGTCACGGTGAAGCTGCTCGTGAGCGGCTCAGGCTCGGCGGCGACCAGCCGCTCGAAGGTGGGCTGGCCCCAGGAGACCATGCCCTCGGGCGGCTTCTTCTTCACGACCCTCCGGCGCGCCAAGGCGGCGTCGCCGGCCTTGGCGAGGGCCTTGGCGAAGGATTTCTCGTTCTCGATGACGTGCTCGGGTGCCTGGACGACGACGCGCCCGGCGGTGTCGTAGCCCGCCCGCCCGGCGCGGCCGGCGATCTGGTGGAACTCGCGGGCCTGGAGCAGCCGCGTCTTCTTGCCGTCGTACTTGGACAGGGCGGTGAAGACGACGGTGCGGATCGGCACGTTGATGCCGACGCCGAGGGTGTCGGTACCGCAGATGACCTTGAGCAGGCCGGCCTGGGCCAGGGTCTCGACGAGCCTGCGGTACTTGGGGAGCATGCCGGCGTGGTGCACGCCGATGCCGTGCCGCACCAGCCGGGAGAGGGTCTTACCAAAGCCGGCGGCGAACCGGAAATTTCCTATCATTTCCGCTATAGCGTCTTTTTCCTGGCGCGTGCACATGTTTGTGGACATGAGCGCCTGGGCCTGCTCAAGCGCGGCGGCCTGGGTGAAGTGCACGACGTAGACCGGGGCCTGGTTGGTAGTGAGCAGCTCGCTCAGGGTCTCGTGCAGCGGCTCGACGCTGAACGAAAAGATCAGCGGGACCGGGCGCTCCGCGTTCTTGACGACCGCGGTGGGCCAGCCGGTGCGCTTCGTCAGGTCTTCCTGGAAGCGCGTGACATCGCCAAGCGTGGCCGACATGAGGACGAACTGCGCCTTGGGCAGCTCGATGAGCGGGACCTGCCACGCCCAGCCCCGGTCGGGGTCGGAGTAGTAGTGGAACTCGTCCATGATGACCTGGCCGACGTCGGCGTCGGCGCCGTCTCGCAGCGCGATTGAGGCCAGGATCTCCGCGGTGCAGCAGATGATCGGGGCCTTGGCGTTGACCGAGGCGTCGCCGGTCATCATGCCGACCTTGGCGGGACCGAAGATCTCGCACAGCGCGAAGAACTTCTCGCTGACCAGGGCCTTGATCGGCGCGGTGTAGTAGCTGCGCTGGCCGTTGGCGAGTGCGGTGAAGTGCGCGCCGGTGGCGACCAGGGACTTCCCAGAGCCGGTCGGGGTGGACAGGATCACGTTCGACCCCATGACGACCTCGATGAGCGCCTCTTCCTGGTGCGGGTAGAGGGCCAGGCCGCGGTCCTTCGCCCAGTCGGCGAAGGCGCTGAAGATGGCATCCGGGTCAGTCGGGGTGTCCGATGGCGGGGGGAGCAGGTCGGTGAGCGTCGTCATGGCGTTATCTATCGTGCCTTGTCGCGGCGACTGCCTGGGCCGTGACGGCAAGGGCTGAAGTGTCCTTTTCTCGTGAGTTCCCGATAATTGCCGGTCGAGTGGCAAACGGTGCTGGTAAAGGGGAGTTTCGTCCCGCGTATCACAACAACCGGCGCCGCTCCGTTGTGCCCGAACTGCGCCCGCCGGCTTGACGGGCCATCCGCCGCGCTTGGCGGCCGCTTCCAGACTGCGACTAGCCGCCCGCCGCACGACTTGACGTATCCAAGTTGTTACTGTCCGTGATGTCGTAATTTTTCAGCGAATTACCGTGCCTGGCGTCATCAGACAAAGCACGTATTGTCCCCTTAAGTTAACGCCATTTCCCGATTGTTTATTGAAACTTAAAGGACTTAATCGGGCTGCGAGATTACTCTTCATCGCTAGCCTGGGTGAGCATTCAAGACGCTCGCATGGCAGTGGAACTAGAAGAGAGGGACTCTCCATGCGCAATTTTCGTACGGCCGCCGCGGCCCTCGCGGCGACTGGCATTGCGGCGCTCGGCGCCGTAACCGCGACGGGCGGTGTCGCGAACGCGGCGACCGATCTGTCGATTACCGGCTGCTCCACTAACGTGGGCGTGCTCACGCATGGCCTTTTCGTGAACTGCTCGGCCCCGACTGGCACGATCTATAACCCGACCCAGATCACGGCGACCGTCAACAAGACGGCCCTCACCGAGCTCCTCGGGGATCTCGGCATCGGCGTCAAGGTGAAGTACGACCTGTCGTGCTCGGTTGACGGCAGCACCGTGATCAGGCACCAGAAGTTCACGGCGACGAAGCCGAACGAGAACGTGCAGGTCGTCGACCTCCAGCAGACGGTCGGCTCGCCCGAGCCCAACCAGTGCCAGGTGAAGAACCTGTCGGCCACGTCACTGGCGAGCCTGTCGGTACTCAAGTACCCGATCCTCGGCTTCGGCGTCACGGTGACCGGGAACAACGGCGTCCCCGGCGCGATCTGGGCGCAGTACCCGCCGAGCACCAGCGGTGCCGGCTCCACCGTCTGCGCGGACGACACCGGCAACCGCAACGCAGGCACGAAGATCCAGGCCTTCCAGTGCGAGCAGGACCTGGCCGACCAGTGGATCCAGGTGTCTAAGCAGTTGGTGCACAACGGCGACTGCATGACCAACGACGGCGGCTGGGTGAAGCTCGAGAAGTGCGAGCCTGGGCAGTGGGCCGCCGCGCCTAACCAGACATGGAACGTCATGGGCAACCCGTATTCGGCCGGCGAGATCACCCAGGGCAACGGCTGGTGCCTCAGCTCTCCGGCCTCTGGCATGGTCGATGGCGCCCAGCTCACCGTCCGGCGCTGTGGGGCCACCGGCTACGTCCAGGAGTGGAAGGCTCCAGGGACGACCCCGGTCTGACCTCGTCCGTAACACCGGGAAATAACCCGCAGCATCCGCGGTAACGGCCCGGCCCCGGTCATCCGACCGGGGCCGGACTGTTTTCGGCGCCAGCTAAGGATTTCGGATTATCCCGAACGGAATCGTGTTAGACCCGCCCGCCCAGCCGGTCTGCGGCCGCGTGGCCGCCCCGGGGCCCTGCCCGCCCCCCAGAGCAATAGCTAAGCCGCTAAAGCCAGCCACCATCCGTTCGGGATCCTCCCGACTTTGATCTTGACTTGGCTTTTGACTCTGACTTTGACCTTGACTTGGCTTTTGACTTTGACCTTGACTTGGCTTTTGACTTTGACCTTGACTTGGCTTTTGACTTGGGCCATGAATCGTCAAGAGGCGCGGGTCGCCGGGAGATTAGCCCGCGGCCTTCCGAAGGAGTGCCGCGGGTAATCTCCCGGTGCCCCAAGCCCCACCAAGGCTTTTGACTTGGCCTTTGATCTTGGCCTTTGACCTTGACCTTGACCTTGGCCTTTGACCTTGAGCAAGTAACCAGACGGTCAGGACAGGGATGTGACGCGGCGCAGGACTTCGTCCCGGCCGAGCGCGGCGCAGGTCTGGGCCAGGTCAGGGGACTGGCGCGAACCGGTGACCAGCACGCGGATGACCGCGGCGGCGTCGGCGATCGAGCCGGGGTAGGCCTCCGGGTTCTTCTTGTAGTCCTTCTGCCGCAGCGCGAAGCCGAGCGCCCCCGCCAGGGTGCGAATCTGGTCGAACCACGCCACGTCAGGTCCCGGCTCGACGTACTCGGCCGCGAACCCGGACGCCATCGCGCGCACCAGGTCCGGCGCGAGGCCGCCGAAGCGCTCGTCGGCCGGATCGGTGACCAGTTCGAAGACCTCGGGGAAGAAGAACCCGTACACGCCGCGGAAGTCCGCCCACTTGTGCAGGTCCTTGCG
>JAWWPV010001024.1:0-3201 GCA_033854775.1 Trebonia sp. | reverse complement strand
CCCATACGGGGCCGAACTCTCGGCAACAGGCTCGAAGCTCGGTGCCGTGGATGAAGCTGCCGCGACGGGGCCTTGCGGCTGAGCATCAGCGGGGGGGTTGTTCTTGGTGGCCGCAGGTCTTGTCAGGGCTGGCGCGGCGGGCATTGGATGGGGGGACTATGCGGCCCATCGCCCATCTCGCGAACCTGGACCTGAACCTGCTCGTCGCGCTGCGCGAACTTGTCAGGGAGCGTAGCGTCACGCGCGCCGCCCAGCGGCTTGGGGTGACCCAGCCCGCCGCGAGCGCGTCGCTGTCCCGGTTGCGGCGGCACTTCGGCGACGAGCTGCTTGTCCGCGGGCACGGCGAGTACGTGCTCACGCCGCTTGGCGAGCAGCTCGCGCAGCAGGTCGAGGCCGTTTGCGCGGCCGCGGAGCGGCTGTTCGCGGCGTCCTCCGAGTTCGACCAGGCGACCTCGGACCGCGAGTACACCCTGGTCATGGCCGACTACACGATCATGGTGATGGGCGAGGCACTGTCGCAGGCGGTACAGCGCGCCGCGCCGCGGGCCCGGCTGCACGTCCGGCTGGTGCGCGAGTCCCTCGCCACCGAGTACTCCGACGGCATCCGGTTCGTGGACGGCATGGTCGCCCCGCCGACGAACGGGTTCGCGCTGCCGGACACGCGGTCGGCGGAACTGTTCCGCGACCGGTGGGTATGCGTGCTCGACGGCGACAACCCCGTGCTCGACGGCGGCAGCGCGCTGCGGGTGCGCGACCTGGCGGGGCTGCCGTGGGTCGCGCCTTATTACCGGTCGGGGCCGCGCGGGATGGCCTCGGTGCCCGTCATGCGGCAACTCGCCCTGCTCGACCTGCAGCCGAGGATCGCCGTGCGGGTGGAGAGCTACCTCGCGGTGCCCTATTTCGTCACGGGCACCGACCGCGTCGCGCTGATGCAGGAGCGGCTGGCGACCCGGCTCGCGGCCTCCGCGAACCTGCGAGTGCTCGAGTGCCCAGGCGAGGCGGAGCCGATTGTCGAGGCGCTGTGGTGGCACCGGCAATACGAGGACGATCCGGCGCACGCCTGGCTGCGGCGGCTCATCATGGAGACCGCGCGGCGGCTTTGATCTGCGCTTTTATCGTATAAATAGCGTTTATTCCTGATAGACGATTGTTTTTCTTGTTACACGGCATGCATAGATTTAACGTCCGGTACATGCCGCATGAACTTACTGAGCTCCGGCTGGACGCGGTGACGCGGCCGGCCTCCCGGCCCGTGCACGAGATCACCGCCGACGTGTGCGTCGTCGGCGCGGGGATCGCCGGGTCCTCCGCCGCGATCGAATCGGCCCGGCTCGGACGCTCCGTGGTGCTGGTCGACTCGCTGCCGCTGATCGGCGGGCAGATGGTGCACTCGCTGATCGGGCTGTTCGCCGGGGTGTTCGGCAACGCGCCCGCGTACACGCAGCTCACCCACGGCGTCTTCGACGACATATTCGCGGCGCTTGAGCCGGCCGGGGACCTGCACTTCGCGCGCTCGCACACCATGACCGTGTTCTACAACGAGGTCGCGCTCGGCCGGTGGCTTGAGCGGACCGTGCGCGACCTCGGGATCCAGGTCGTCACCGGCGCGGTCCTCGGCGACGTGGTGCTGCGCGACGGGTTCGTCTCCTCGATTGACCTCGCGACCAGGTACGGGAACGTGCGGGTACGCGCGGCCGGGTACGTGGACGCGTCGGGCGACGCGGCGCTGACGTGGCAGGCGGGGCTGCCCTGCTGGGAGCCGTCACGGCCGATCTACGGCAGCCAGCAGGTCATCGTGGAGAACCTCGACGAGGCGCACAAGCCCGAGGCCGGGGAGATCGACGCGCTGTTCGCCTCCCGGGGCGAGGAGTTCGGGCTGCTGCGGCGCGGCGGGCTTGCCTTCTTCTTCCCCGGGCGCGGTACCGCGGTGCTGAACGTGACGCACATCGACGCGCCGCTCGATCCCGTCGACGCGGCGCGGGCGATGTTCGAGGGGCGGGACCAGGCGGACGCGGCGATCGCACTGCTGAAGGCCGAGTTCCCGAAGGCCTTCGGCGAGGCGCGGGTGCGGGCCTACGGGTTCCCCGGGCGCCGGCAGACGCGGTGGATCCGCGGGGCGCACCAGCTCACCGTGGACGAGGTGCGCTCGGGGACCGCCTTTGCCGACGCGGTGGCGCGGACGGCGTGGCCGGTAGAACTGCACGACCGTTCCGACGGCTACGTGTGGGAGATGTTCCCCGCCGATCACGTGCACTACGTGCCGCTGCGGTCGCTGCTGCCGCCGGCGGCGCACAACCTCGTCGCCGCGGGGCGGTGCATCGACGGCGACGCCGCCGCGCTGTCCAGCGTGCGGGTGATGGGGCCGTGCTCGGCGATGGGCTTCGCCGCCGCGCACGTCCTTGACCTGGCCTCGCGGAGTCAGCCGAAGTCGTTCGGGCGCATCGATCTTGACTCGCTGACCAGCGTGCACGCGACCGACCTCGAGCTGCTGCGGTCGCGGCTCGGCGCCAACCTCGGGATCACCGGAACCTCGGGAGGAAATTGATGTTCCTGACCGAAGAAGAGAAGCGGATGCGGGACGGCGCGGAAGGCGACGCCGTCGCGGCCGCGATGGACCTGCTGATCAGGTACGGGGCGGCGCTCGACGCGCAGCGGCTGTGCGCCATACGGAACGTGGCGGGGACCATGACCCAGCCGTCGCCGGTCAAGGCGCGGCTGGTCGCCGAGGGCGGCTGGGACAAGGCGTTCGCGGTCATCAACCTGGACAGCGACCTCGACCTGACGATCCCGTCCATGCGGGTGCCCACCTGCCAGCTGCAGCACGGGTTCGGGCCCGACTCGGTGGACATCGTGCCCTACCCCAAGGCCAACGTCGAGCTGCAGGACGACGCCGAGTCGTTCTACGGGCGGCACGGCGTGAACATCCTCGCCACCTGCACGCCGTACCAGGTAGGGAACCTGCCGCTGCGCGGCGAGCACTGCGCGTGGATGGAGTCCTCCGCGGTGATCTACGCGAACTCGGTGCTCGGCGCGCGGACCAACTGCGAGGGGATCGCGTCGACCGGGGCGGCGTCGCTGACCGGGAAGATCCCCTGCACCGGCAACCACCGGGAGGAAAACCGGCGGGGAACGCACCTGGTCACGGTCGCCGGCCACCACGTGCGCACGTTCCAGGACTGGGGCATGCTCGGGTACTTCGCC
>JAWWPV010001023.1:0-2647 GCA_033854775.1 Trebonia sp. | reverse complement strand
CCCAGGCCAGGTCGCGGAGCTGCCCGTTGACGCGGGCGACCACCACGTCCCTGTCGTCCGCGTACAGGTCGCCGGCGGTAGTCCCCGTCGTCACCTCGCGCTCAGTCCGCTGGGATTGGCGGTCGAGCACTTGGACACGGATCTGGGACACGGCTTAGCCTCACGTTGACGTTGGGACCGGATGCGTTGAGGGCGCGCGGCGCGCGAACGCCTCGATCGTACCCGCAGCGGTGCCGTAGCCGTTATGCGCGCGGCCAAGCCGGGTCGCCTCAGAACAGCGAAGTTCCCTCGTGGATATCCCTTATGGCCGCTTCCATCGGAAGCGAGGGCAAGATGCGCACCTGATTCCATTGGGTGAGCCGGGTTTCGACCAGGCAGGCCCGAATAGTGGCTGAGCCTCGCGGTTTAGCCAGGGATAACGCTGTGGACTGGCTCGACCACGGGCTGGCCGGTGTCCACGCCGATTTGCTGGAGGATGGGCATCAGCGTCGGGCCGAACTTGTCGAAGTCCTGCTGCGATTCCCAGATGTCGAACACCTGCAGCTTGTCGCCGGAGCCGAAACAGGCGTGATGGACGCGTCCGGCGGGCTGGCCCGCACCCGCAGCGTCGAGCTGCCTGATGATCTCGTTGTATTGCTCCGCATTCATGGATGCCGGATTGAAGTAGACGGCGATCGCCACGATTTCCTCCCCAGGTGTAGCGGCTGTCACCGCAGGCTCCCGCAGTCCGGCCGCTGAGCGTAACCGCCCGAATACCCCTGTGGGCAGGTCGCAAACCAAGCACCCCGGTCCTGACCTGCGAGAACTGTCGAATACAGGCGACGGTGGGCGAACCCCCGAGGGTGAGGTAAGCGAGAACTGCCAGGACCCTGGCTGCCCTCGGCCGCCTGCTCGCCCAGGTAGCTGGTCAGCACGAGGTCCGGGTTGGCCTTCAGGGTCGCGGCGTCGCCGTAGGTCGTGATCTCGCCGTGGGACAGCACGTAGCCGCGGTCGGCCACGGTGAGCGCCAGTTCCACGTGCTGCTCGACGAGCAGCACGCCGCAGCCGCTGTCCTTGGCGTAGTTGCGGACCACCGGGAGCAGACGCTCGACGATGATCGGCGCGAGCCCGAGCGACAGCTCGTCGATCATCAGCAGCCTGGGCTTGCGGGCGAGGGCGCGGCCGAGCGCGAGCATCTGCTGCTCGCCGCCGGACAGCAGCCCGGCGCGGCGCCCGGTCAGGCTTTCCAGCGCGGGGAAGTACTGGAAGGCAGCCGCCATGTCCAGCGTCTCGCCGCGGTGCGCGAGCCTGAAGTGCTCCGCCACCGTGAGGCCGAAGAAGACGCCGCGCCCCTCGGGGACGTGCGCGACGCCGAGCCGCGCCCGCGCGTCCGGCGGGTTGCCCTTGCAGTCACCGCCGCAGTAGAGGACCCGGCCGCTCATCGGCTTGACGATGCCGGAGATGGTCAGCAGCGTGGTGGTCTTCCCCGCGCCGTTCGCCCCGAGCAGGGCCACGACCTCGCCGGGGCGGACCGTCAGGCTGACGTCGCGCAGCACCGCCGCGCCGTTGTACCCGGAGGTCAGGCCGTCAAGCTCGAGGACGGGATCCGCCGTCGCCGTTCCCCCCTGCACGCCGATCCCGCCTTCGCCCGGCGTGGCCTGCTCACTCATGATGGCGCTCCCGCTGTTCCCGCTGACGCGTGCCCCAGGTAGGCCGCGACCACTCGCTCGTCGCCGCGTATTTCCGCCGGGGTGCCCTGGGCGATGATGGCACCCGACTCAAGGACCACCACCCGGTCGCAGACCGAGAGCACCAGGCCCATGTCGTGGTCGACGAGCAGCACCGCCGTCCCCGTGCGCGCGATGCCCGGCAGCAGCGCGCCGAATTCCTTGCTCTGCCGCACGTCCAGCCCGGCCGCCGGCTCATCGAGGCAGAGCAGCCTGGGCCGGGCCACCAGCGCCCGGCCGATGCCCGCCCGCTTGCGCTCGGCCTGGGAGAGCTCCCAGGGCATCGAGTCGGCCGCCGCGACCAGGTCGAGCAGCTTTAGTTCCTCGTCGACCGAGGTGCCCTTGCCGCCCTTGGCGGCGACGGTCAGGTTCTCCCTGACGGTCAGGTCGTCGAACAGCTCGACTGTCTGCCAGGTGCGCGCGAGACCGCGCTGTGCCCGCACGTGCGGGGGCAGCCCGTTCAGTGTCGTCTCGCCGAGTTCCACGGTGCCTGCTGACCGGACGAAGCCGGTGACGGCATCGATGAAGGTGGTCTTGCCCGCGCCGTTCGGTCCGATCAGGCCGACGAGTTCGCCGGCCTCGATCTCCAGGTCAACCCCGGCCACCGCGCGAACGCCGCCAAAGCTGACCGACACGCCGCGCGCGCGAAAGACGGAAGTCATCGTCGTCGTAAGCCTTCCGCTGAGATTGATTGATCAATCAGTTTCACCGACGTTAACGGTGGCGCACAGGGGTGTCAATTGGCGCTCACCACAGTGCAGACGCCGACGTCTTTGCGTTGCTACACCGCAGGCATAGGCAGCCGGCGCGGGGCGTCTTCGGTTAGCCGGACGCCTTGCCGTCCCACTTGCCTGGTTCGTCCCGTGCCCGGCGACGCGGACCCGCGCCTTAGCCGGGCCGGTCCCCTCCGGGCCGCCGGCCGTCCGGGGCCGTGACCGCGG
>JAWWPV010001022.1:0-7100 GCA_033854775.1 Trebonia sp. | reverse complement strand
CGACGGCCGCGGCCGCCGTGCGCCAGCCACGGCTGCGCGCCGCCCTGGAGCGGTACTTCGCCTGGGCTCTGCGGCAGGCCACCGGCCTGGTGCGCCGGCCTGCCGCGAATCCCGCGCAGACCGTCCGGGCGTGGATTGAGCGGATGGGGGCACTGCGGCTCCCCGCGTCGGGCTGGGCGCTGGCCTCCGGTGCCGCGCTGGTGAACTGGCTCACCGATGCCGCCGTGCTCGCGGTGAGCGTGGCCGCCGTTGGTGCCGCCGTTCCGTGGCGTGACCTGCTGCTTGTCTACGCGGCGGGCGTCACCGCCAAGAGCCTGGCCATCACCCCCGGGGGACTCGGCATCACGGAGGCAGCAATCAGCGTGTCCCTGGTCGCGTCGGGGGTGCGCGCCCCGCAGGCCCTGGCCGCGGCGGTGCTCTACCGGCTGGTCAGCTTTTGGCTGGTGGCCGTGGCCGGATGGCTGCTTCTGCTGCTGCCCCGGATGCGCGGCCGGGCTGCGCTGGTGGCACTGCCGGCCGGGCCGGCGGCCGCGGTCCCGGCCGACGCGACGGCCCTGCTTGGCGAACACGAGCTCGTCCTGCTGCACGGGCAGCCCGGTTCCCCGGCCGACTGGCAGGCGGTGATCGCCCGGCTGCCTCCGCAGCTGCACGCGGTGGCGGCTGACCGGCCTGGATATGGCGCGAGCCGGCTCCCGGCCAGCGGGTTCAACGCCAACGCGCAGGCCGTCCTCGATGACCTGGACGCCCGCGGCGTACAGAACGCGGTGCTTGTCGGCCACTCCTGGGGCGGTGGCGTCGCGCTGCGGGCGGCGAGCCTGGCACCGGACCGGGTGCAGGCGGTGATCCTGCTGGCCGGCGTCGGGCCGGGCTGCCTCACCAGCCTGGACTGGCTGCTCGCGGCGCCTGGCATCGGCCCGCTCAGCTCGCTGCTCGCGTTTCGCTGGACGCCGTGGATCGCCCGGGCCCGGCTCGGCTGGCTCCGGCGGCGGCACGGCCGGCCGCTCTACCCGGGCGAGTCCGCGAGCCTGCAGGTCTGGGGAGATGCGAGTAAGGGCGACTGGCCGCTTTGGCGCACCTTCCTCATCGAGCAGCGCGCCCTGCTGTTCGAACTCGCCGAGCTTGAAGCCGCCGCCGAGTCGATCCGGGTGCCCGTGCTGCTAATCGCCGATCCCGCCGATCGCGTCGTTCCCGTCAAGACCTCGCACCGGCTCGCCGACCTGTTGCCCGACTCGTCCCTGTTGCTCGTCGATGGCGCCGGGCACCACCTGCCCAGGCGCGCTCCGCGTGCCGTCGCGGACGCGATCGCGGAGTTCCTCGCGGCGATCGACCACGGCAAGCGGGCCGACGACGCCGACGGGTGCCAGGTCAGCCAGGCGAGCTTAGCCGCCGAGCCGCGACCAGCGTGTCGAGCAGTTCCGCCGAACGGCGCGGCGAGCTCGGTGACCGTGGCTCCTAGCCTGCCTGGCTGCGGAGCGAGACGGCGAGGGCGGGCCGGTCGGTGATGAGGACGTCAGCACGGTGCCCTGCCAGCCAGTACCTCATTTTGCGCTCTTCGTTCACCGTCCAGACCATCACGTTGACCTGGTGACGCCGGCACTGTCGCAAGACCCCGGCCCTGGCGAGCCGGTGCTCGACGGCCACCCAGTTGGCGCCGCACGCCCGCACACGGGACAGGGGCCAGAGTTCGCTTGCGCGCGTCCGCAGCCACGCCGTGCGCGGCGCCCCATTCATGTCCCGGCCAAGCGACAGCGCGACCGGTACCTCCTCGGGATCGCCGAACCGAGACCTAATGGCCGCTACGGACACGTCCTCAAGCGTGGTGATGATGAACTCGCCAGGCCCCATGATGTCGAGCGCCAAGCGCACGACCGTGTCCTCTCTACCCACTACCTTGAGGTCGAGATGCCCCTTGGCACGCCCCTTGATCGCCGTGAGAATGTCTGCTACTCGCGGCACCTCGCGGCCGACAAGATCACATAGCCGTCCGTAGCTTACGGACGAGATCAGGTTCCCCTGAGCGGTGCGTGAATCATGAGCCGCCACCAGCTGCCCGTCGGCGGTCTGCCGGATATCGAACTCAATGTAGTCAGCGCCGCTCGCCAAGGCCTGCCGATAGCTCTCGACCGTGCTGGGCGTGCCCGGATTGGCGTGGCCGGCGTGAGCCGACACCATGACCCGGCTACTGGGCACTGGACCACCTCGCTTCTTCGAAAACATCGAGCTGCGTTGACCGTGCTCGAATTCGACGCCGCAGCGCCCGTGGTCTTTTGCCGAGATGATGCGAATTACGATAGTTCAATTCACCTGGATGCCGCGCCTCGCAGCGGGCCGCTCGGCGGCTAGCTCCGCACGGTCGCCGGCCTTGGCCAGGTCCCACGGGCGGGTGCCCGCGGCCGCGGCGGCGAGCACGTTCTTCAGCGCGTTGTCGTCGGTCCCGGCCTGGAGCCTGACCTGCTCGCCAACGCTCCTGTGGTAGCGGGATGCAGCCACGGCATCCCGCGGCGCGCCGCGCCTCCGGAGGTAACGATTGGGAGCGCAGTAAGCCGAACTCGTTCTGGAGATGAAAAGACGGCAGCCACCAGATCACCCGCGGCCGACGCGGGCCCGCAGCGCGACTACCTGGGGTGTGTCGCGCGGCACGGCGGTCCGGCCGGGCAGCAGAGTCTGCGACGGATGTTACTGATGAGGCTTATGGGGCTTACGAGGTAACCATGAGTACATCGCGCACCAAATGCCCTCTTGGCATTAATGTGGCTAAGCATCATGATTAAGAGGACTTGTATCGTTTAACAGTCTGCCCAACGGCGAGCGGAGGACACTGGCAGTGGCTGAGGCGCCAGACCCGGATGGACTTGCGGTACCGCTGCTCGAAGCGCGCGGCCTGGTCAAGAACTACGGCAACGTGCAGGCTCTGGACGGCGCCAGCTTCAGCGCCTACGCCGGCGAGGTCGTGGCGCTGATCGGCGACAACGGCGCGGGGAAGAGCACTCTGGTCAAGACCCTGTCGGGGGTGATTAGGCCGGACTCCGGGCAGATCCTCGTCGACGGCAGCCCGGTGACCCTTAGCAGCCCGCTCGACGCCAGGTCGCACGGCATCGAGACCGTGTACCAGGACCTGGCGCTCGCCCCGGACCTGGACGCGGCGGCCAACCTGCACCTCGGCCGGGAGATCTACCGCTGGTGGCCGCCGCTGCACGTCCTGAACAAGACCGAGATGCGCCGCCGGGCGGTCGCCGCGTTCGCCGAACTCGGGGTCGAACTGCCGGACGTCACCGCCCCGGTGGGCACCATGTCCGGCGGCCAGCGGCAGTCCGTCGCGGTGGCGCGGGCGGTCGCGTTCGCCAGCCGGATCATCTTCATGGACGAGCCGACGGCGGCCCTGGGCGTCGTCCAGCGGGAACGGGTGCTCGACAACATCAGACGGGTGCGGGACCGCGGCATCACCGTGGTCCTGATCAGCCACAACATGCCGGAGGTGCTCGCCGTCGCCGACCGGGTGGAGGTGCTGCGCATGGGCCGCCGGGTCGCGCGCTTCATCGCTTCGGAAACGACGATCGAGCAACTGGTCGGCGCCATGACCGGCGCGCTCACCATGGAGGAGTCCTGATGGCAGGGCGCACGGCCGGGCAGGAAGCACCGCACACGTCACCGCGCGCGGCGGTGGCCCGCGGCCCCCGGCTGCTGCGGCGGACGCTCGCGGCGGGCGAGACGTGGGTGTTCGCCGCGCTGATCATCATGATGGCGATCTTCACCGGACTCTCCCCCGGCAAGTTCCTGACGATCAACGACCTGTCGCTGAACGCGCAGACCACGGCCCCGTTCCTGCTGATGTCGATCGGCGAAACGTTTGTCATCATCACCGCGGGCATCGACCTGTCGGTCGGCTTCGTGCTCGTGCTGTGCGGCGTGGTGGCCGGCGAGTACTACCTGAGCAACGGCGGCCCCAACGCCGGTGCAGGCACGATCTGGGTCGGTGCGATCCTCGGACTGGCGACCGGCGGCGCGTTCGGCGCGCTGCAGGGCGTCGCGGTCGCCAAGCTCAAGATGCCGCCGCTCATCGCGACGCTGATGGGCCTCGGCGTCGCCGAGGGGCTGTCGTTCCTGATCACCGGCGGGCACGACATTCCGTCGGTGCCCAACCTGCTGATCAGTTCCATCGGCACGGGCAGCTTCGCGGGGGTGCAGTGGCTGATTATCATCTCGTTCCTCGCGGCGCTGCTGTTCGGGCTGATCCTGGCGTTCACGCGGTTCGGCCGGTACACCTACGCGATCGGCTCCAACCCCGAAGCTGCGCTCCGGGCCGGCATCAACGTGGACCGGCACCTGATCAAGGTGTACGCGCTGAGCGGCCTGCTGGCCGGCCTGGCCGGGATCCTCAACCTCGCGTATTACAGCACCACCACGATCTCCGGGCACCCGCTCGACAACCTGGTGGTCATCACCGCGGTCGTGATCGGCGGGGCGAGCCTGTTCGGCGGGCGCGGCTCGATGCTCGGCACGTTCTTCGGCGTCTTCATCCCGGAACTGCTCGCGACGGGGCTGATCATCGCCGGGGTCAACCAGTACTGGCAGTACATCCTGACCGGGCTCGTGCTCGGGCTCGCCGTCTACCTCGACCAGATCAGGCGCCAGCTACGCGAGCGCGCCTAGGGACCTTTGCGATGGTGCGAACCCCTAACATTCAGGAGGATCGAATGTCATACCGAAAGTCCGCACGGGTGGCCGGCATCACGGCGGCGGCGGTCATTCCGATAGCCCTCGCCGCCTGCTCGAGCAGTTCGAGCAGTTCGAGCAGCGCCGCCACGGGCGCCAGCGCGACGAGCAGCGCGTCGACCAGCCCCGCGGCCGCCGGCAAGAACTACAACCTCTCGCTCATCGTCGGCACGAAGAGCGACGACTTCTACGTCACGATGGAGTGCGGCGCCCAAGCCGAGGCCAAGGCGCTCGGCGTCACCCTCACCGTCAACGGGCCCGCCGACTTCTCCGCGAGCGAGCAGGCGCCGATCCTGAACGCCGTCGCTGTCAGCAAGCCGGACGCGCTGATCGTCGCGCCGACCGACACCAAGGCGCTCAACCCCGAGCTGTCGCGGATCTCGGCCGCGGGCGTCAAGATCGTCTTCGTCGACACCACGACGACCGACCCGTCCATCGCCGTCTCGCACATCACCAGCGACAACACCGGCGGCGGCAAGCTCGCCGCGGACAGCCTCGCCGCCCAGATCGGCGGCAAGGGCACCGTGGCGATCATCGACGTGAACCCGGGCATCAGCACCACCGACGCGCGGATCGCCGGCTTCACCGCGGAGATGAAGGCGAAGTACCCGAACGTCACCGTGCTCGGCACCCAGTACGACAACGACAGCACGGCGACCGCCACCAGCCAGGTCGAGGGCGACATCAGCGCGCACCCCAACCTGGCCGGCGTGTTCGCGACCAACGTGCTCAGCGCGCAGGGCGCGGCGACCGGCGTGCAGCACGCGGGCGCGTCCGGCAAGGTGAAGGTGGCGACCTTCGACGCGGAGCCGCAGCAGATCACGGCGCTCAAGGCGAACCAGATCCAGCTCGCCGTCGCGCAGAGCCCCTACCTCGAGGGACAAGACGGCGTCCTGCAGGCGGTGGACGCGCTGTCCGGCAAGACGGTTACCGCGAACATCGGGACCCCGCTCGTGGCCATCACCCCGCAGAACGTGAACGCGGCGTCGGTGCAGAAGAACATCTACGTCGCGAGCTGCTGACCTCGCCGGCCTTTTTGGGCGTGTGGCCTTGTGGTCGCGGGCGGCGGGTTTTCCGCTGCCCGCGACCACAGGTAGCGTCGTGATCACGTGCAACCGCGAAGGAGCCACGTTGCTGAACGCCCCCGTCGTGCTCGGCCCGAATCAGCCGCCGCAGTTCTACCGGGGCGGCGCGGGCATCGCGCGCTTCCGCGGCACCCCTCAGCCTTCCGAGTACTCCCCCGAGGACTGGGTCGGCTCCACTACCTCGATCTTCTCGCGGCCTGGTGTCGGCCTGAGCCGACTCGACAGCGGCGAGACGCTCCGGGATGCGATCGCTCTTGCCCCGGAGGCCTTCCTTGGGCCTGATCACGTGGCACGGTACGGCTCTGACCCAGCGCTGCTTGTCAAGATCCTTGACACAGGCGAACGGCTGGTCGTGCACTTCCACCCCGGCCGTGACTTCGCCGCTCGTCATCTCGGTTCCCGCTACGGCAAGACCGAGGCGTGGATCGTCCTGGAGGCCCGGCCAGAGAGCTGCGTTTACCTCGGGTTCTCCGACGACGTCGATCCCGCGGTCATCCGGCGCTGGGTCGCCGACCAGGACACGTCCGCCATCCTGGACTCGCTCAACAAGGTGCCGGTTGCGGCCGGTGACACCTGGCTCGTGCCGGCTGGGGTGCCGCATGCCATCGGCGCGGGGATCACGCTGGCGGAGCTGCAAGAGCCGACGGATTTCTCGATCCTCCTTGAGTGGGCCGGCTTTCGTGTCGACGGCTTGCGGGAGGGCCACCTGGGCCTGGGGTTCGACGTCGCGCTCACCGCGCTTGACGTCAGCGGGTGGGACGCGGGGCTGCTGGGCGCGCTGCACGCGCCGCGGCCCGGCGCCGCCGAGCGGCCGGGGGTCACCCGGCTGCTGCCGGCGCGGGCCGACGCGTTCTTCCGCGCCGAACGCGTTGCGGTGGCCGAGCCGCTGACCTTCGAGCCGGGGTACGCGATCCTGGTCGTGGTCTCCGGTGCCGGGTTTATCACCTACCCGGCGGGAACCCTTCCGGTGCGGCGCGGCTCCACAGTCCTAGTGCCCCACGGCGCGGGCCCTACTACCCTCGAAGGCCATTTCGACGCGCTGCGCTGCCTGCCGCCGCTCCCTTCGGACCCTACGGGGCCCTGACCATCTGGCGGCCCACCTTCGCCCGGCATGACCGCGCATACCTTTTTGGGCGAAATCGCCACGGCGCAACGAGTTGGGGGACCGAGGAAGCGGCCTTCGTTCGGGATAATCTGCCTTGTTACGGCACGCGGCGACCCGAAGGGACGCCTGAGCGTCCCAGCTGGACAGGGTCACTGCCTCGCCCGCTGCCTCGCCCGCTACTGATCGAATTACTTGTC
>JAWWPV010001021.1:0-17472 GCA_033854775.1 Trebonia sp. | reverse complement strand
AATTCAAACTCGGGATCACTCAGAACGACTTGCGACTCCGCCTACCCGCGAAACATGACCCTCCAACGCGTGGTCTACGCGGGCAGTGGTAACTCCAGAATTCTCCAAGCGGTTCCGTTAGCTCCGCGTCGGCAATAGCATGCTCTCAGGTAAATGGGGATCCTTTTCTGCTATCGGGCAGGGGTGGGGATTTGCCTGACCGTTTGCTGGTTGACCTGGACCTGGACGGCCAGGCCAGGGTTTCTTCATGGCCGGACGGTGGCCTGCCGGAAGAGGTCTCACGTGCGCCGCTCGCCTGGCCGCTCGACGCCGATGCGCTAGAGGACCTGCGCTGGTACCTGGAGGATTACCTGCTCGCCCCGTACGGGGTCTGGGAGGACCGCGGCCCGGCCATACGGGAGAAGCTGGCCGGCTGGGGAGACCTTGTCTTCGGCTCGGTATTTGGCGGCGGCCCGGCCCGTGACGCCTACCAGCGTGCGCGTGACCGCGGCCTTGAGGTGGTGTTCCGGTCCGCTGCTCCCGCCCTGCTCGGCTTGCCGTGGGAGCTGATGCGCGACGGCAAGGGCCCGCTTGCGATGGGAGCGGGCGGCATCTCCCGCAGCCTCCCGGTCGCCGACGGCGCCGGCACGCTGGAGGTGCCCGGCGGGAAGCTGCGGGTCCTGATGGTGATCTCCCGTCCGGCCGGCGCCTCGGACGTGGGCTACCAGATGGTGGCCCGCCCGCTGCTCGAACGCCTGGACGCGGTCCGCGGCGAGGTTAGCCTGACCGTGCTGCGCCCGCCGACGTTCGACGCGCTGCGCGACGCGGTGCGGCAGGCCGCCGACGCGGGCGACCCGTTCCACGTGGTGCACTTCGACGGGCACGGCGCGATGCTTGGCCGCCCGACGGGCGGCGGATCGATAGCGGGCCGACCAGCGTTGATGACCAGCTCAGGCGAGGGTGTCGTCGCCTTCGAAAAGCCCGGCGGCGGCAGTGACCACGTCGGTGCCTCAAAGGTGGCGCAGGTGCTGGCCGACGGCAAGGTGCCGGTGGTGGTGCTGAACGCCTGCCAGTCCGGTGCCGTCGGCAAGGAACTGGAGGCCTCGGTCGCGACGGCGCTGCTCAAGTCCGGCTGCGCGGCAGTGGTGGCGATGGCTTACAGCGTGTACGCGGTCGCCGCAGCTGAGTTCATGGCCGCGTTCTACGAGTCGCTGTTCTCCGGGGCGAGCGTGGGCCGGGCGGTCACGGCCGGGCGGAAGCGCCTGTTCGAGCATGACGGCCGACCGAGCCCCAAGGGTGACATGCGCCTGGCAGACTGGCTGGTCCCCGTCCACTACCTGCGCAGAGAAGTTAGGTTCCCGCAAGCCCGGACCGGGCGCGCGACCGCCGCCCCGTCGCTGGACGAGGCATTGGACCAGATCCGTCCCGCGCCATCGGAAGCCACGGCTGCGCAGGACCCGCTGGCCGCGGTCAACGGCGTGTTCGTGGGCCGCGACGACTTGTTCTACCAGTTGGAGACCGCCGCCCGGTTGCAGCACGTGGTGGTCCTGACCGGTCCAGGCGGCACGGGGAAGACGGAACTGGCAAAGGGCTTCGCAAGATGGTGGCGTGACACCGGCGGTGTGGACGACCCGCGCCTGGTGTTCTGGCACTCGTTCGAACCGGGCGTCGCCAGTTTCGGCTTGGACGGGGTGATCACCGCCCTCGGCCTGGATGTTTTCGGTGCGGATTTCGCCCGCCTGGACTCACCGCAACGGCTAGAGGCGGTGAAGCAACTGCTGGCCCAATACCGGGTGCTGCTGGTATGGGACAACTTCGAATCAGTCCGGGAGATGCCCGACCCCGCCGGCGTGACCCCACCGCTAGACGAGCCGGGCTGCGCCGCGCTGAAGGGTTTCCTGGAATGGGTGACGGACCATTCCTCTAGTGCGGTGCTAGTGACCAGTCGCGCCCAAGGGTCGTGGCTGGGCCAGGTCCGCCGGATCGGCGTCGGCGGCCTGAACCATACGGAGGCCGCCCAGTACGCCGGCCACCTGCTAGAGCCGTACCCCGCCGCCCAGCGCCGCCGGGAACGCCGCTCGTTCGGGGACCTGCTCGACTGGCTGGACGGCCACCCGCTGGCGATGCGTCTTACTCTGCCCCGCCTTGACGCCACCGACCCAGCAGCCCTGCTTTCTGACCTGCGCGGTACGACCCCGCTACCGGCCACGGACACCCCGGACGCCGACCGGACCACGTCGCTCGCCGCGAGCATCACCTACTCCTACGCCCACCTGGGCGATGAGACGCGACGGCTGCTCCCGGCAGTCAGCCTGTTCCACGACGTCGCCGACGAGAACATCCTGACGCTCTTCTCTGCCGTTGAAGGGGCGCCCGGCCGTTTCGCTGGGATCAGCCGCGAGGAGTGGTCGGCGGTGCTGGCGGACGCGGCACGGGTCGGGCTGCTCACTGGCCTCGGCATGGGGATGTACCAGATCCACCCGGCCCTTCCCAGGTATCTGGCCGTCGGCTGGCAAGTCGACGACCCTGGCGTCTATACCCAGGAGCGCCAGGCATGCGAGCAGGCGCTGTGCACCGCCTGCGCCGCTTTCGGCGGCTGGTTGACCGAGGAGATTAGTTCCGGGAACGCCGCCTTGGCCTACGCTCTACTCGGGCTGGAGAGGCGGACCCTCGGCGCAATGCTCGGCCATGCCCTGGACCGCCGTGCGTGGGTCGACGCCCAAGGCATCGTTCAGGCCCTGGATGCGTACTGGAGCACCCGCGGCCTCAGCACAGAGGCTGGCGCATGGGCCGACCGGATCCTCGATGCCGCCGTCGGCCCCGGCCAGGTGCCCGTCAAGCCCGCCCGCTCGCTGTGGCTGTACACCACTATCAGACAGGCCGCCCGGCAGACGGACGCTGGTCAGCCGGATGATGCCGCGCAGACCTACCGCGGCGCCCTCGCCTACCTGCAAGAGCAGCCCGCAACCGAGTGGACTCGCGGAAGCATCGCCGTCATCTACCACCAGCTCGGTATGACCGCGCAGGCCCGCGGGCGGCTGGATGAGGCTGATGACTGGTACCGCAACGCCCTCGCCATAGAAGAGCAACTCGGCAACCGCCCCCACACGGCGAGCACCTACCATCAGCTCGGCAGGACCGCGCAGGCCCGCGGGCGGCTGGATGAGGCTGATGACTGGTACCGCAAGTCCCTCGCCATCGAAGAGGAGCTCGGCGACCGCCCCCGCATGGCGGCCACCTACGGGCAACTAGGCAACACCGCCCTGGACCGTGGTCGGCTGGATGAGGCTGAGGACTGGTACCGCAAGTCCCTCGCCATCAGCGAGGAGCTCGGCGATCGCCCTTACCTGGCAATCGCCTACCACCAGCTCGGCGTGACTGCCCAGAATCGTCGTCGGCTGGATGAGGCTGAGGACTGGTACCGCAAGTCCCTCGCCATCGAAGAGGAGCTCGGCGATCGCCCTTACCTGGCAATCACCTACCACCAGCTCGGCGTGACTGCCCAGGACCGTGGTCGGCTGGATGAGGCGGAGGAGTGGTATCGCGAGTCCCTTGCCATCAGCGGGGAACTCGGCAACCGCCCTTACATGGCGGCCACCTACCACGAGCTCGGCAGGACTGCCCAGGCTCGTGGCCGGCTGGACGAGGCCGACGACTGGTACCGCAAGTCCCTCGCCATTAAAGAAGAACTCGGCGACCTGCCGGGCACTGCGTTGACGTACGGGCAGCTCGGGCTGCTCGCCGAGGCCCGACAGCAGCCGCGCCAGGCGCTGGAATGGTTGGTCAGGTGCGTGGCCCTGTTCCCCCAGTTCCCGCATCCGGCGACCGGGCCAGGCCCCTCTCTTCTGGCCCGGCTTACCCGCCAGCTTGGTATGCCGGCCCTGGAGGAAGCCTGGCGGCAGGTCACCGGCCAGCCCCTGCCGCAGCCGGTTCGCGACTACACCACCAGCCACCACGACGAACAGCCCGCAGGAGAACCATGACCGACCCCGCCGCAGACGCGGCCCGTTCCGCCGCCGTTATCCTCGCCCCTGACCTGGGCCCGCGCCTGCCGGCCGAGGTCGAGGCGGCCCTGGCCGCCCGTGGCGCGCAGCAGCGCCCAGACCGCTACCCGGACCCGGTCGCCCTCGCTAGCCTGATCGTGGCCGTCGCCACCCTCGCCTGGACCATCTACAACGACCAGCGGAACCGCTCCCATGAACGTGCGCCCGAGGCCGACTCCATCGCCCGTCAGGTCCGCATCACCCTCCGCGAGCAGGACACTGCCCTTCCGCCCGGGACCGGGCGCATCACCGAGGTAGTGGCAACGGAGATCATCCGCCAGTCCAAGCAGCCCCGGTAAGGCCTTGATCTGCTCGCGGGTCGCGACGTCGACTGCGGCTAGCTCGGCGCGGAAGCGGGCTCCCGGGGCCAACTGGTGCCTTGTCTGCGTCAAGAGCTGCTCAAGGAAGTCGGCAGTTGGCCTTCCATGAACGTGATCGTCGTGCACAGCTATGCGGCGTGCCTGCCAGGATGTGCGCATGCGGATTGAACAGCGTCTCGCGGAACGTGGTCTTGTCCTGCCTGCCCCGATGCCGTCACCTCCTGGGCTGGTCCTGCCCTTCCCGTGGGTCCGGCTGTGGCCGGGTCACCTGCCCGGCCGGGCGTTCGTGTCCGGCCACGGCCCACTGCTGCCCGACGGTTCGGTGCCGAAGGAGCTGATCGGCAAGGTCGGTGGCGACGTCTCCGAGACCGACGCCTACGAGGGGGCCAGGCTCACCGGCCTGGCGATGCTGTCCAGCTTGCATCGCGCCCTAGGCGACCTGGACCGGGTCACGGGCTGGCTGCGCGTGTTCGGGATGGTAAACGTGGCACCTGGCTTTACCAGGACGCCCGCCGTGATCAATGGCTTCTCTGACCTCATCCTCGACCTGTGGGGTCCCGAGGCGGGGGCCCATGCGAGGTCCGCGATCGGCGTCGCGGAACTGCCCCTTGGCCTCGCGATCGAGATTGAAGCCGAGGTCGCGGTGGACTGACATCCCGCGGCGTTTCCCCGCTGGTCAGGCGGAAAGAGGGGGGACATGACCATGCCGGGGAATCGTGCCGCGTCCAATAGTCCAGCACTCGCCGGCCGTGTCGCGCTGATCACGGGCGCGAGCGGCGGGATCGGGCAGGCGCTTGGCAGGCGGCTGGCGGCCGCGGGTGCTCGCCTGGCGCTTGCCTACGGGGCTAACGGGGCGCCCGCTAAGGACCTGGCCGCCGAGATCATCGCTACCGGCGGCCACGCCGTGCCCGTCCAGGCCGACCTGCGGAGCGCCGAGGCGCCCGCCGCCCTCATCGAGGCGACCGAGGACAAGCTGGGCCCGGTCGACGTGCTGGTCAGCAACGCGGGGCTCGGCCGCCGCCAGTCGGTTGAGGAGATCGCCAGCAGCGACTTCGACGACATGATCGCGGTCAACCTGCGCTCGCCCTTCCTGCTCGCCCAGCGAGTGGTTCCCGGGATGCGCGAGCGGGGCTTCGGGCGGATCTTGTTCGTCTCCTCCGTGGCGGCGTTCACCGGCGGGAGCGTAGGGCCCCACTACGCGGCATCGAAGGCCGGGCTGCACGGGCTTACGCACTACCTGGCCGTCCGCCTCGCCAGCCACGGCATCACGGTCAACGCCCTCGCGCCCGCGCTCATCACGGGCACGGCGATGCTCCCGGGCGACCCGGAGGAACTACGCGCCCGGATACCGGTCGGACGGCTGGGCCGCCCCGAGGAGGTCGCGGACCTCGCGATCGCGGTCCTCGGCAACGCGTACCTCACCAACCAGGTGATCGGCCTAGACGGGGGTATGTACCCCCGCTAACTCACGGCGCTCTGGGCCGCCCGCGAGACGGGCGGCCCAGACGATGTGTAGGCTTCGAGCGATGCATACCATCGGGCTCGTCCTGCATCCACAGCGCGACTCGGCCGAGGCGGTCGGGGCGGTGCTTGGCTGGGCCGCGAACAACGGCGCGGAGATCCTGGGCATTGGCGACGAGATCAAGCGGCTGAACTGCGCGGCGACGGCGGTATCCGTCGAAGAGCTCGGCCGCCGCTCCGAGCTGATCGTCAGCCTCGGCGGGGACGGGACGATGCTGCGCGCGATGCGGGTGGCCGACGGCAACCGGGCACCTGTCCTCGGGGTCAACCTCGGCAAGCTCGGCTTTCTCGCCGAGGTCGACGTGCCCAACCTGCCAGACGCGCTGTCCGCAATCGACCGTCACGACTTCACCATCGAGCCGCGCATGGCCATCGACGCGACGATCGGCACGACGGGTGTCACCGCCTTCAACGACGTGGCCGCCGTCCGCATCCCGGGGGAGGGCAGCGCCCGCGTCGCCGTTCGCGTCTCCGGGCAGCCGTTCGTCAGCTACGCGGCCGACGCGGTGATCGTGGCCACGCCGACTGGTTCCACCGCGTACAGCTTTTCCGCCGGCGGCCCGATCATGAGCCCCTCGGTCGAGGCGCTGCTCGTCACGCCCGCCTCGCCGCATTCCGCGTACAACCGCGGTGTCGTGCTGTCGGTCGAGGACACCGTGACCCTGGAACTGCTGCCGTCCTCCGGGCGGCTGGCCATCGAGGTCGACGGGCGGCTCATGTGCTACACGGACGCCGGGCAGAGCATCGACCTGCGAGCGCGGACAGGTGGTGCCAGCGTGGTCCGGCTGGGGCGCACCACGTTCTACCAGCGTGCCCGCCGCAAGCTGCGGATCACCGACTCCGCGGAGATCCCGCTAAGCCTGGCAGGAAGCGACCTCGACGACTAACCTCACCAAGTCGCGAAGATGTCCTTCGCGGTCACGGTGAGGGTGTCTTGGTCGGCGTGCTCCACGTCGTCACGGGCACACACGGCGTACCGAAGGTCGTTGGCGTCCGGCGTGAGGGACGCGGCCTTGCGAATCAGCCCTGCCTTGATGCGGGCTGCGTTGACAGTGCTCGCCCACTTCGATTCGCCGGCCAGGACAGGAACGCGGGTGAGAGAGCGCTGTGCCATGACGACGGCGTCGATCTCCTGCTGACCGTCGTCTGTCCACCAGGCGCCGACGGCCACGATGTCCTCGCCCAGGCTGCCATGGTTGGCTAGGCGGCGCAGGTGCTCGCGGAACGCCTCTTCGTAGACAGGTCCCATGTGGCCGTCGATGAACGCTGTCAAGGGCCGGATGATGGACCTGCCGAGCCCTCGTTCGATCTCGGCGCGGAACCTGGTGAGCGGCCCGAGGTAGAAGGCGAGATAGTTGTCGGCGATCCGGTAGACGCGCCGCCTGGACCGGGTTCCTTGTTCGGTCACCGGAAGCAGTCGCTCGATGATCCGTAGTTCGATGAGCCGGTCAAGCGTCCGGGACGGATCGGTGCCGATCGCGTCCTTGATCTCACTGTGCTTGGTGCGGCCCGCCGCGATCGCGGTCAGCACACCCATCGTGTGCTCGCCTTCGCCCACCTCCGTCGCCATGACCAGCTGCCCCTCGGTGAGCAGCGGCGATCCTGGCCGCCCGGCCAGTTCGAGCAGGTTGTCAGCGATCGTGGCCCGCTGGTTCCACCAGGACAGATAAAGCGGAGTGCCGCCGGCGATGCCGTATACGCGGGCCCGGTCGGCTGGAGCCAGTTCCGGCAGCATCAGCGCCGCCTCATGGGGCCGGAACGGATGAAGTTGCAGCGTGAGATCGAACCGGCCGTACAGCGGTGCCCGGTACTCGCGCATCTCCTCGACCGTGCGGATCGCAGAGCCGGAGAGGATGATCCTCAGCTTCGTGTGGACGCCGACCTGGTCCAGGAATGCGCGCAGAATTCCAGGCAGCGCGGGGGATGCCTTGATGAGCTCGGGGAATTCATCAAGCACCAGGAGTGCCGGCGAGTCCTCCGCCGCCCTGGCGAGGTAGTCGAAGATGTCCCGCCAGTCGCGGTAGGGGTCGGCGGCGAGGTCGCGCCGTGCGTCCGGCAATGCCAAGGCGGTCTGCCGGGAGAGGCTAGCGATCTCTGCGGCCGGCGCTTCTCCCGTTCCGGTGTGGAAGACGATAGGCGCTCCCGTTTGCACGGCGAAATGCTGTAGGAGGGCTGTCTTGCCGACCCGGCGGCGCCCCCAGACGATCGCGGGCCGCGCGGCTGGCCGTTCCCACCAGGCACGAAGCGTGGCGAGCTCATCCGTCCGGTTAACGAAGCTCACCAGTTGATACTAGCACTCGGTGCAAGCGACACTTCATGTCGCTTGCACCAAGCGTGTGCGGCTATGTCGCTCAGGCCGGCATGCGCGCATGGTTCCGCCTCTGCCGCGCCGTGCCGGCAGTCAAGCGCGCCGGCTTCAGTAACAGCTGGGCCAAAGACGCGCGGCCCCGTCCGTGGGAACTTCCCGACTCATAGGACGGAACCGCGCGATGACGGTAACCGCGCGGCCGGGCGGATCACCTTGCCGGTCGCCGTGGTCTCGAGGGTCTCGATGCTAAGGAACCGGCTCGGCAGCTTCGACCCGGACAGCCGCTGTCGGCAGAAGGCCTGGAGCGCGGACAGGTCGACGTCGGCCGGCGTCACCATGGCCCGGATCCGCTGGCCGAGCCGTTCGTCAGGCACGCCGTCGACTAGGCACGAGCGCACCGTCGGGAACTCCAGCAAAACGGCCTCGACCTCCTCCGGACTCACTTTCGTGCCGCCGACGTTGACGCAGTTGGCCAGTCGGCCAACGATCACCAGGCCGTCCGGCGTTCGGCGGCCTATATCGCCGACGACGAAACCGTCCGCGACCGGAGCGGCATCGACCCGGTCCGGGTACAGGTACCCGGTCATCGCAGTCGGCGAGTGGACGGCGATAAGACCCGACGTCACGTCAGCCGCGTCGTCCGCCGACGGCTGCGACTCCGGCACGTCGGCGAGGGGGCGGAGGTCGACCCGAACCCCCGGGAGCGGCTGGCCGAGCGAGCGCGCGTCCTGCCAGGGGACCGGCGGCCGCACGCAGATCGGGCCGGTCTCGGTCGTGCCGTACACCTCGCCGATCCAGCCGCCGAGCACCGTCCCGATGAGTTCGGCCGTCCGCGGGTCCATCGGCATGCCCGCGGTCAAGTACCCGATGCGTCGCGCCGGCCGGCTGGTGGCCGCCTCGGCCAGCAGCCGCAGCATCGGCGGCACGCCGGCGAGGAGGGTGACGTCATGCTGGTCCAGGGCGCGCAACAGCATCCGCGGCCGGTCCGCGCTGGTGACCAGCGTGGTGGCGCCGGCCAGGGGAGCAGCCAAGACCGCCAGTCCAAAGCCGTAGGCGTGATGCAGCGGCACCGGGGCGGCCAGCACAGTTCCCGGGGCCAGGTCCAGCGCGGCGCGGTAGTTCTCCGCCTCGGCCATCAGGGCACTGACCGGACGCAGCGCCACCCGGGTGTGTCCGCTCGTGCCGGAGGTCAGCTGAGCGCTGGCGGCGCCACCGGGCGGTGCCTCGCCGGGCGGCTTGCGGACGATCAGCCGCCGGCCCGCCACTACGTCGCCGATTCCGGGCAGCAGCGGCCAGTCGAGCGGCGCGGCCAGGTGCGTCGGCGCTGCCAGCGCCTCGTTCCGCTCGCGCTCCCATTCGCTCATCTGCCGCGGCAGCGGAACTACCACCGCGTCCAGCGCGAGCACCGCGAGTACGTCCGCGGTGAACGAGGCAGCCGGCCAGGCCACTGCTCCGACCCGGCAGCCCGGCCCGATCCCGGTGCGGCGGTAGGCGTCGAGGCGGGCTTCGACGAGCTCGACAAGGGCCTGGGCCGTGGTGTTCCCCGCGTCCTCAGCGAAGAGCACGGCCTGCGGGGACCGCGCGGCCGTCTCCCGCAGCAGCTGGAGAGGCGCGAGGCCGGTGCCGCCGCTCACCGCGACTCGGGCACGTCGGCCAGCGCGTCGCGCAGGATGGCGAGCACGCGATCGAGGTCCTCGAGGCTGTGCGCGGTGCTGAGGAACCAGGGCTCGATCGGGCTGGGATGGAAATACACGCCCTCTCGCTGAGCCCTGATCTGCAGCGCGCGATGGGCGGCGAAGTCCATCGCCTGGGCGGCCACGCGCGGGCCGCGCGACAGGTCAACGGGCTGGCGCAGCAACGACACGGACATCAGCGAGCCGACCCGGCTGACCAGGGCCGGGCGCTCCATCTCGGCGAACATGGAGCGCAACTGGTACTCGAGGTAGTCGCCCTGCTTCTCGAGCTGCTCGTAAACTTCGGGGGAGCGCTCGATCTTCTCGAGCATGGTGACGACCGCCCGTACCGACAGGTGGTTGCCGGAGTACACCCCAAGGTGCATCGCGCGGTGGTCCGCGAGCATGGCCATCGCCTCGCGGGATCCGCCGAACGCCGCGACGGGGACGCCGCCGCCCATCACCTTCGAGAGCACGGTCAGATCCGGCGTGACACCGTAGCGCTCCTGCGCCCCGCCGCGTCCGACCCGGAACCCGGTGATCACCTCGTCGAAGACCAGCCATACGCCATAGCGGTCGCACAGCGCACGGAGTTCCTCGAGCTGACCGGGAGCCGGCGGCACGACACAGGCGTTGGCCATCACCGGTTCGCAGATCACCGCCGCGAGCTGGTCGCCGTTGGCCTCGAACACGGCGCGCAGGGCGGACAGGTCGTTCCAGGGCACCTCCAGCGTGTGGGCGAGCGCCTCCGGGATCATGCCCAGCGCGCCCGGCCGCGGTGCGGCGGAGTCCGGCTTGGGCTCGTGGAAGGTCGCCTTCCCGGCACGCAGCACGGTCTCGCTCCAGCCGTGGTAGTGCCCTTCGAAGGTGAGCACCTGCATCCGGCCGGTGGCGGCCCTGGCCAGGCGAAGCACGGAGGTAATCGCCTCGGTGCCCGAGTTGGCGAACCTGACCTGCTCGACCGACGGCACCAGCCGCGCGATCAGCTCCCCGGCCTGCTGGTCGAGACGGTGCGGCAGCCCGGTCATCGAGCCCTCCGTCAGCTGCCGGGCGAGCGCGGCGGCCAGGTCGGGGTCCGCGTAGCCGAACAGGTGGGGCCCGTACCCCATGTTGAGGTCGATCAGTTCCCTGTCTTCAACGTCCCAGATCCGGTTCCCCTTGGCTCGCTGCACGACGAGCGGCTCGGGGATCGCCTGCGCGCGCATGCTGCTGCTCACCCCACCGGCGATGACCTCCCGGATGGAGGCAAATTGCCCGGCGTTCGTCGTCGTCGGTACCTGTACTGCCGTCTGTTGCATGGTGACTCCATATTCAATATTTAGGTGTGACACGGACTGGCGGGACGCCGCGGGCCCCTTACGGGGGCCGGCCGAGGCCGGCCAGAGACACGGCAGTCTACTGTGATGGCGGTGGCGCTCGCTGGAAGTCCGCAGTTGACGCTCAGTTGATTTCCAGCTTGGTTGACCCTTAGGTTACGCAGCAGGATAGTGACTGTCACTGATGATGGTGACGTGTCGGTTGAGAGCGTGTGGCGCAAAGGCGATTATTTCAGTTCAGTGAGGGAGGACTTCAGCGTGGACGACGGGCAGATCCTGGAGATCGTGCACCAGACGGCGGCCGAGATGATGGCCGCGAAGGACGGCGAGGTGGCCGAACACGGCTCCGCGGTGAGCACCGAGGGCGGGGACAGCCTCATCGACCGGTACGGCTTCTCCTCGATCGATGCGCTGGAGTGCCTGCTCCTCCTCGAGGGGAAGTTCGGGATCACCCTCGCGGACGAGGACCTTAACGACGAGGTGCTCTCCTCGGCGACCGCGCTGGCCAAGCACATCGCCGCGCTCCGGCAGGCGCAGGCCCCCGTTGCCGGCCAGTGATCGGATGCTCACGCGCGGGCTCGGCTACTAGCCTCGGGCTTTGGTCTGGGATAAGTCCGGGCCGTCCGTCTGCATAGGCGCTGGCCGGGGACGCCGCGCCCTGGGGTGTGGCCCACGTCACGGCAGCGAGCGCGTGAGCCGTAGTACCGACAGTCGCCCAGAGCCGTTTCCGCCCTGTCGCGATCGCGGCGTCGAGCACCGCGCCGGCCGCCTCAGTGGCGTAGCCGCGCCCGTGCGCGCGCGGTAAGCAGCTCACAGGCGATCTCCGGCTCCTCAACGGTGGAGCGCCCGACGATCAGCCTAGTCTGCACGTCCCCCGGGGCTCATCGATTAACAGCACCGCGCCCGGGTCGCCCGGGTGCGGTGACGTACCCGCGCACGTCATCACGGACGCTGGCGGCATCCCACTTCGCGCGGGCCGGCAGGTGCTGCATCCCGTCCGGCGACTAGCGCCGGTTTGCACCTTCACTGGGGAATTCCCCTCCTTGCGCGGTAGTGCAGGAAAAAGGCTTCTCAACTGATTCGACAGCTGCTTGCGGGCGAAATGCACGCAACTGCCCGCTCCGGGCTAAATGCATTTATCACCCCTATGCGCCGCGCCGGCGTGGCGATATCGGTCACGTCACTGATTCTCGCCAGCCGTCGGCTAAGATATCCGCGTACCCTGGTATGCTCGGCGCCTATCAGGGACGGTGTGACCAGGTGCTATCAAGCGACGAATTTCTGGGCTGGGAGGAGTCCCGATTCATGGGGCCGGCCATTCTGCCGGGCAGTGAGTTGGGTGTTCGAGGGCTTACTCGTATCAGAAAGCTGCTCAGATGAAGAGCGTTATCAACGACTACATCAGCCACGAAATCGTCCGGAACCCGGCGCTGCTGTCGCTGTCAAATAAAGCGTCGGACCCGCTCCCGGTGAATTTCGGCAACGCGAATACTATCTGCGCCTATGTCCGGGCGCGGGAGTCGGGACGGCAGGGGGCCGCACATGTCTGAGAGCCGCGCGGGCAGGCTGCTGCGCAACGCGGAGGCCGTGGCCTACTGGGCGGCGGCGGCGCCAGCCGCGGCTTGCCTTCCCGCGGCCCTTGGCTATCGCATCGCGTGCTTGCGCGGCGACTGGGAATACCGGTACCGGCACGGGAAACGCGCCGAGATAATGCGCAACCTGCGTCGGCTGCCAGGGGACGAACCAGGCCAGGACGCCGCGCAGTGGCTGACCCGGCAATGGTTCCGGTTCGCCTCCTGCGAGGCGATCGACGTGATGCGACTGCGGTACCGGGCGCGGCCCCTGCGGCGGCTGGTCGAGATCCGCGGGCGTGAGCACCTGGAAGCCGCCCTGGCGGGCGGCAAGGGAGCCATCCTCTGCTCCGCTCACTTCGGCTCCCACGACTGCGCCTTCTCGTTGCTGGGTGCCAGTGGCTTCCCGGTCACCACCATCGGGCGCTGGCAGCACAACTACACCGCGGGCCTGTCATCCGCCGAGCGGCGGTTCTGGGACCTGGTCTACGCCAGGCGATTGCGGCGCCACCGGCACCGGCCGAACATCGAGCCGTGGGCCGGCCGGGTCGCGGTCGCGGCGCAGGCGGCGGCCGTCCTGCGTGCCAATGAGGTGTTGACGATCGGGCTCGACGCGCCGCCGCTGGAAAAGGACCTTCCCCGCACCGTGGAGGTGCCGTTCCTCGGTCACCAGGCGAGGCTCCTGCCCGGGGCCGTGACGCTCGCCCGGCTGACGGGCGCACCGCTGCTCATGAGCTTCATGTACCGCACGGCCGACTACCGTCACCAGGTGCTGGAGATCTCCGCGCCGGTGCAGTGCCCGGCGGAAGAGGACGTGGCGACGGCATTCGCGCGCTGCGTCGCCGAGGTGAGCGCCGCTATCCAGCGCAGCCCCGCCCACTGGGCCTACTGGGCGAGCAGGGGTGACCTTGCCAGCCTCGGGGTGATCTCGGCGGACAGGGACATGGCGCCGACCCCGTCCCGCTGACGCTGCTCTTCGCGTCGCATAAGTACCTCTCCGTTATCAATGAAGGGAGTCTGAGCATGACAATATCGCTACCTTCGCGCCAGCCTGAGGGCTACAGAGACGTCACGTCGCCGTTCGCGATGGACGACCAGGCCTTCCGCGCTCTGGGCTACCGGCTCGTGGACACCCTGGGGGCCTACCTTGAGGCACTGCCCGAGAACCCGGTGTACCAGCCGCTCCCCGGTGAGGTGCGCCGGCAGATAGAGGAGATGGGGCTTCCCGCCGAGGGAATCGAGCCCGAGGCGATCCTGGAACTGTTCACCCAGCGCGTGTTGCCGTACGGACGCGGCCAGAATCACCCCTGCTTCGCCGCCTTCGTGGACCCGGCGGCATCCAAGCTGAGCATGCTGGCGGCCTTCGCCTCGGCGGTGACGAACACCAGCGGCGCCGGCGGCGAGTACGCGGCCATATACCTGGAGCAACTGGCTGTCCGCTGGCTCATGGAGCTCATCGGCTTCCCCCGCGACGGCAGCGACGGCGTTCTCCTCGGCGGCGGGTCCGACGCGAACCGGCACTGCATGGAGGTCGCACGTCACTGGGGCGCCCGGGTCAACGGCTGGGACATCAGGGACGAGGGCCTCCAGGGGCATCCCAGGCTCACCATGTACATGTCAGCGGAGGGGCATTCCTGCCTGGAGAAGGCCGCCTTCACGCTCGGGCTCGGCAGCCCCCGCAAGGTGGCCGTTGACCACGATTTCCGGATCGACCTGGATGACCTGCGCGCGGCGGTCGCGGCTGACCGCCGTGCGGGTCACCGTCCCTTCCTCGTCGTGGCGAACGCCGGGAGCGTGAAGACAGGAGCCATAGACCCGCTCGACGACCTCGCCGAGTTCTGCCGCCAGGAGCGCCTCTGGCTGCACGTCGACGGCGCCTACGGCGGGTTCGGGGCGCTCGACCCCCGCCTCGCGCCGTCGTTCGCGGGCATGGAACGCGCTGACTCCGTCGCCATCGACCCGCATAAGTGGATGGCGGTGGCCATCGGCTGCAGCTGTGCCATGGTGCGGCAGGGTGAACTCCTGCAAGACACCTACAAGCTCGTCCCTTCCTACCTCAGCCTGCCGCAGGGGAAGGGATTCGCCGGTCACATCTGGTACTCCCACCGCAGCGCAGAGCAGACAAGGGATTCCGCGAGGGCGCTCAAGACCTTCTGGAACATCCAGCAGGCGGGCAGGGCCGGCCTGGTCAGCCACGTCAGGCGGCACGTTGACCTGGCGCGGCACATGGAGACGATCATCGAGGCCAGCCCGGACATGGAGCTGCTGGCGACAGGGCCGCTGACCGCGGTGTGCTTCCGGTACGTGCCGCAGAACTGGCGGGGGGACGACCAGGGCCTGGACCTGCTGAACCAGGCGATCATGGGGGATGTCCAGACGGGGGGCCGGGCATTCCTGGCGGGAACCGACATCCGCGGGCGCTTCGCCCTGCGCTCCTGCGCCCTGCACTACGCCCTGAACGAGGATCATGTGGAATCCATCTTGGGCGCCGTGCGTGACGCTGGATCCCTTCGCGTCTCGGCCGGCCTGCCAGTCCCGGAGCTGACCTCGCCGGGGGACGCGGCACGCTCCATGCAGGACCAGCGCGCGGAGGACCTGGAATGCGCAAGCTAGCCGGTCCCGGTAGCAGCCGGGAAGCATCCGCGGCGGCCGGGGCCGAGAGCGGTCGCGCCCCGGGGCCGCTCGCTGAACAGCTGCGTTTCGCGCTCGCGCTCGCGGCCGGCAAGGGATCGGGGGCTGCGGGCAGGCTCCTGAACATCGGCGGCGGTACGAGCTTTCCCGGCGCGGTTGCCCGGCGCATAGACCCTCTCGTGCTGCAGAAGGTCGCCACGGCGAGCAAGGCCGACAAGGCCGTGATCACGGGGAGCAACGGCAAGACGACGACCTGCCGAATGCTCGCCGCCCTCGCGCAGGCCGCCGGCACCAGCGTCGCCCAGAACCGGTCCGGGTCGAACCTGCTCCAAGGGGTGACCTCGGTTGCCGTGCGGGAAGCCGACCTGCGGGGCAGGATGGACGCCCGGCTGCTCCTGCTGGAAGTCGACGAGGCGACGATGCGGCGGGTGGCGCCGGAGGTGGCACCGGACATGGTCCTCATCACCAACGTCTTCCGCGACCAGCTGGACCGGTTCGGCGAGCTGTACTCGATGGCAAGAATGCTGGAGGCCGCCATCGAAGCGCTGCCCGCCCACGCCAGCGTGGTTCTCAACGGCGACGACCCGCTCGTGGCGAGCTTCGCCCCCCACGCCCAGGCTCGCCGCCTGTACTTCGGCCTTCGCCTTGACGGCGCCGGCGCGGAGGTTCCCGAGCACGCCGCGGACTCGATCCGCTGCGTGCACTGCCAGCACCCCCTTTCGTACCGCCGGGCGTACCTGTCGCACCTCGGGGACTACGAGTGCCGCGGATGCGGAAGCAGGCGGCCGGACCTGGACATCGCGGTCACCCAAGTTGAGGCGTCGCCGGACGGGGGCGCCGACATGACCGCCGAGACGCCGGCGGGAACCTTGCAGGTGCGCGTGCCCCTGCCGGGACTGCACAACGTGTATAACGCCGCGGCCGCGCTCGCCGGGGCTTTCGCGCTGGGGGCGCTAGAGCCGCGGAGCGCGCGGTCCGCTCTCGCCGAGTTGCGCCCGGCGTTCGGGCGCCTCGAGGAGATAACGGCGGACGGCCGCCGGACAGTACTCTCCTTCGTCAAGAACCCCGCGTCGTACAACGCCACCCTCCGGCAGATCATGCGGCGCCCTGGCCGGAAGCACGTGCTGGCCGCGCACAGCAACACGGTAGTCGACGGGGAGGATTTCGCCTGGCTCTGGGACGTGGACCTCGAGCAACTCGTGCCGGACCTCGCGAGCCTGGTCGCCAGCGGGACCAGAGCCGAGGAAGTCGCCCTGCGCATGAAGTACGCCGGGGCCAACCTCTCGGACATCCGGGTAATACCCGGGCGCCAGGCCGCTCTGGACACCGCCCTGGCCCGCATACCGCCGGACGAGCCGCTTTACATCCTCGCCGGTTATACCCCGATGCGCGAATTCCGTCAGATCATGCAGCGACGCGGCTGGGTGCAGCCGTTCTGGGAGGAGTGACATGGAGCACGCCGTACCGATTTCGATCCGCATCTGCCACCTGTACCCGAGGCTGCTCAGCGTGGCCGGGGACCGGGGGAACCTGCTTGCCCTCACCAGGCGGTGCGCCTGGCGCGGGATCCGGAGCACCGTCACCGAGGCCGAAGTCGGGGAGGCCCCCGACTTTACCGAGTTTGACCTGATCCTGCTGCACGGCGGTCAGGACTGCGAGATGAGGGTGGCGGCGCACGACCTCGGGATGAAGGCCGGATCCCTCCGCGAGGCGATCGAAGGCGGTGCCGTCGTCCTCGCGGTGTGCGCCGGCTACCAGCTGCTCGGTAGGTACTATGCCCCGGCCGACGCGCCGCCGGTCACCGGAATAGGGGTGCTGGACGCGGTCACCGAAGGCGGCAGCACCCGCTTTATGGGTCACATCGCCGTGGCCTGCGACCTAGGCCAGGGCGGGCAGCGCCAACTCGTCGGCTTCGAGAACCACAGCGGCCGCACTTATCTCGGGCCGGGCACCGGCCCGCTCGGACAGGTAATCGCTGGATCGGGCAACAACGGCGCGGACGGCACCGAAGGGGCCCGCTACCGGGAGGTGTACGCCACGTACCTGCACGGGCCGGTGCTGCCGAAAAACCCCTGGCTGACAGATCACCTGATCTCCATGGCGCTGCTGC
>JAWWPV010001020.1:0-3003 GCA_033854775.1 Trebonia sp. | reverse complement strand
GCGGCGGACGTCGTCGTCTGCTACGCCTCGGCCGGAGACATCCCGGGCATCTTCGTCGTACGCGGCGACGCCACCGGGCTCGCCCGCTCCGAGGTGCCGGGTCTGGACCCCGGACGCCACCAGGCCCACCTGACCTTCCACGGCGCGGAGGCGACCGAGGTTGGTTCAGGTGGCAGCGCCCGGACCGCGGTCGAGGCCGGGCTCAACGTCGCCTCGGCGCTGCTGGCCGCGGAGCAGGCCGGTGTCGCCCGGGCCATGCTGGCCACGACGCTCGACTATGCGAAGACCCGGATGCAGTTCGGCCGCCCGATTGGCTCCTTCCAGGCGGTGAAGCACCGCCTGGCGGACATGTATGTCGACGTGGAGGACGCGCGGTCGACGAGCTATCACGCGCTGTGGGCGATTGCTGAAGGTACCGACGACCCGGCACTAGCCGCGAGCCTCGCCTACACCGTGTCCGCCGAAGCCGCCCGCAGGGTCACCGCGTCGGCCATCCAGGTGCACGGCGGCATCGGGTTCACCTGGGAGCACCCGGCGCATCGCTACTTCAAACGGGCCGTGAGCAACGGCGCGCTCCTGGGAGGCAAGGCCATGCACGCACAACGGCTGACTGCCGCGGCGCTCGGTGAGCACGCCCTGGCGGGGCCGGCGTGAAGGCCGGCACACTCGCGGCGAGCACCCGGAGATGACCATGACCGCTGGCGACGCTCCCGTCCTGGTCGCCCGCGCGGATGGCGTCATGACGATCACGCTGAACCAGCCGCGGCGCAAGAACGCCGTCACGCCGCAGGGCTGGCTGGGCCTGCGGGACGCGTTCTCCTCGGTCAGGCTGGGGCAGGACCGTGTCGTCGTCGTGACCGGGGCGGGCGAGAACTTCTGCGCCGGTGCGGACTTGTCGGCCGGGTCCGGCGAGAACCACTCGCTGGTCTCGATGGCGGTCGTCAATGAGGCTTGCCTGGCGCTGCACGCGATCCCGGTCCCGACCCTCGCCAGGATCGACGGGATAGCGGTGGGAGCTGGCATGAACCTGGCTCTGGCCTGTGACTTCGTCATCGCGTCCGGTCGCGCCCGGTTCTGCGAGATATTCATCAAGCGCGGCCTGTCGGTGGACTTCGGCGGGTCCTGGTTGCTGCCGAGGCTGGTGGGCCTGCATAAGGCCAAGGAACTCGTCCTGCTCGGCGATTTCCTGTCCGCCCAGCAGGCGCAGGAACTCGGCATCGTCGGCCGGGTTGTCCCGGCGGGCGAGCTGGACGCGGCCGTGTCGGAGGTGGTGGCACGGCTGGCTGCCAGCCCGCCTATCGCCGCATCGCTGTCCAAGCAGATGCTCAATGACTCGTTCGACATGAGCCTGCGGCAAGCCCTGGACGGCGAGAGCCGCAGCCAGACCATCAACTTCACTCTCGAGGACGCCCGCGAGGCCCGGGACGCCTTCCTGGAAAAGAGAGAGCCGGTCTTCCGCGGGCGCTGAGCGCTCAGCGCGGCGTCTCGGGCACGCCCTTGGGTGCCTGCTGCTTCATGTAGCCGAACATGTAACCCGCCACCCGCCGCAGCTGGATTTCCTCAGTGCCCTCGGTGATGCGGTAGCGGCGGTGGTGCCGGTAGATGTGCTCGAAGGGCTGGTGCCGCGAGTAGCCCAGGCCACCGTGCACCTGCATGGCGCGGTCGGCGGCGTCGCAGCACAGCCGGTTGGCGACGAGGTTGCACATGGAGACCTTGTCGGACTGGGACAGCGGCCCGCAGGTATCCATGCCCCACGCCGTCTTGTGGATGAGCGCCCTGAGCATCTCGGCCTGCGTCTGCAGCTCGGCCAGCGGGAACTGGATCGCCTGGTTGCTCGCAAGCGGCTTGCCGAACGGGGCTCTCGCCTTGGCATACTCGACCGAGCGGTCGATGCAGAACTGCGCGGCACCCAGGCTCGATGCGGCCTGGCGGATGCGGTTCTCGTTGAAGAAGTGCTGGACTACCTGCAGGCCCCGGCCCTCGCCGCCGAGTATGGCGGTGCCGGGAACCCGCACGCCGGAAAGCGAGACCCGCGCGTGATCGGTGGGCATGTTGAACGTCCACAGGTACTCCTCCACCGTGAAGCCGGGGGCGTCGACCGGCACCAGGAACCCGGTGATGCCGTCGCCGCTGCCCGGCGTCCCGCTGGTCCGGGCGAAGATGAGGTCGTGCGAGGCGGTGTGCACGCCGGTGTTCCAGGTCTTCTCGCCGTTGATCACCCAGTCTCCACCCCCCTCCCCTTCCCCCTTCACTCGCGCCGCGCGGGTCTCCATGAACGTCGCGTCGCTGCCGTGCCGGGGCTCGGCGATGCCGAACGCGAAGTGACGCCGGCCACGGGCGAGATCGCCGACCCAGTCGTTCTGCTGCGCCGCGCTGCCGTAGTGCAGCATCAGCAGGAGCGCGACGTTGTTGCCCACGATCGCGTGCTCGTTCTGGAGATCGCAGTGCAGGCCGAGGCCCTTGCTGGCCAGATGCTCGCGTATCACTGCCAGGCCGAGATTGCTCCCATCCCGGCCGCCGTATTCTTTCGGGAACGCGTAACGGTAGTGGCCGGCCGCGTCGGCCCGCCGCCGGGCCTCCGCGAGCAGCGCCTCCCACTCGCGGCTGGGCAGCCCGCCGCGGTCCCAGTCGGTTCTGGCGTCCTCCCGGCGGTGGTCGAAGAACCGGATGTTGTCGCCGGCCTGCTCGAGCGGCTTGATCTCGCGCTCGATGAACTCGTCGAGTTCGGCCAGATACTGCTGCAGGTTCCCGGGCAGATTGAAGTCCACGTCCGTTTCCTTCCGCGGTTCATCCGGGGCGGGCCAGGTGACCGGGGTTAGCGACCGCGAGCTTGTCGACGGTCATGGCCCGGACCGCCGCGATGACGTCGTCGAAGCGGTGATCCAGCGACCCGTCGCGAATGGCCGCGCAGAGCTCGGCGTCGTTGGCGCAGCCCAGAGCGGCGAGCCTGGCCCGGTGGTCGCGCGCGTGCCCGGCGGCGAGCATGGCCTCGCGCTCGGCGAT
>JAWWPV010001019.1:0-2674 GCA_033854775.1 Trebonia sp. | reverse complement strand
AGCTACGAGGGCCGCCGGGCCTGGGCGAAGGTCTTCTGCTTGTTATCGTCGTCGGGCGCTGTCGGATGCTTGGCGGTGTCGCCGTGCCCTGGCCACCAGGCGGCGCGGCCGAGGAGCGCAGTGAGTGCGGGGGTGAAGAACAAGGCCATGACGAAGGCGGCGATGGCGATGCCGAAGGAGATGGCGAAGCCCATCTGGGTCAGCGTGGAGTTGCCGGCGAGCATCAGGGACGCGAAGGTGGCGGTGAGGATGAGGCCGGCGGCGGCCACGGTGGGCCCGGCGTGCCGCACGGCCATCGCGGCGGCTTCCCTAGGACTTCGTCCCTCTCTCGCCTCCTCTCTGAGCCGCGCGATCATGAGGATGTTGTAGTCGGTCCCCAGCGCCACGACGAACAGGTACATGATGATCGGCAGCAGGAAGATCAGCCCGGGTTGCCCGTCGAAGCGCTGGAAGACAAGCACGGTGGAGCCGAGGGTGGCGGTGAAGCCGAGGCCGACGGAGACGATGAGGTACCAGGGGGCGACGACGCTGCGCAGCAGCAGCCCCAGGATGAGCATGATGAGCAGGGCGGCGACGGGGAACACAACCAGGTAGTCGTGGTTCACGGCGGCCTGGATGTCGACGTACACGGCGGTGGTGCCGCCGACGACCGCGGTGGTGCCTGGCGGTGCCGCCTGGTGCGCGATGGCGCGCAGCGGCCCGCGGACGGTGCTGATCGCGGCCCCAGATTCTGGTGCGGAGGCCAGCGTTACCTGGTAGTAGGCGACCGTCTTAGCGGCTGAGAGCACCGGCGGGGCGACCTGCCCGACACCGGGAACCTTGCTGAGCGTGGCCCGGTAGCCGGCGAGCTGACCTGTATCGAGCGGGGCGCCCCGGTCGGAGCGGAGATAGACCTGGGAGGGCTCGGTGGCGCCGGCGGGCAGGCCCCGCAGGAGCTGCTGGCCGTAGACGGCCGACTCCGACGTTGACGAAGTGGAGCCGCTGGTCAGATCGAAGTTCGGGTGGAAGCTCAGCGCCGCGATGGCGAGCAGCACCATCAGGCCGCCGGAGGCGATCGCGAACCGGCCCGGGTGGCGGCCCATCGCGCCGCCGATGGCGGCGAACCGGGTTCCGGAGGCCTCGCGGCGCCAGGACTTGGACGGCCAGAACACCCGCGGGCCGAGCAGCGACACGATGGCGGGGATCAGCGTGAGCCCGGCCAGCAGCGTCACCGCGACCGCGATCGCCAGCGCCGGGCCGAGCGACTTGAACAGGCCGAGCGTGGACAGGGTGAGCGCGAGGAAGGCGATGATGACCGCGCCCGCGGCGGAGGCGATCGCCTCGCCGGCCCGGGTGACCGCCGAGATCATCGCGGTCTTCGAGTCCTCGCCCGCGCGCAGCCGTTCGCGGTAGCGGAACAGCAGGAACAGGATGTAGTCGGTGCCCACCCCGAAGAGCACCACGATCAGCAGCGCGGTGACCGAGCTGTCGATCTTGAGGTTGAACGCGTTGTTGGCCCAGGAGATGAAGCCGTCGGCGACCTGTGACACCACGCCGATGGTGATCACCGGCAGCAGCGCGATGATGGGGCTGCGGAAGATGATCAGCAGCAGGACGATGATCGCCCCGATGGTAGCGACGCTGATGATCACCGCAGCCCGGTTGCCCGACTGCTCGGAATCCAGCGTCTGCGCGGCGGTGCCAGTGATCCCGCCCTTCAGGTCGGTGCCGGACAGCCGCGACTGAAGATCGGTGCGCAGTGCCTTGACCGCGTTGGGCTCCGTCTTGTCGTTCGGGTTGGTCACGGTCGGCATCTGCACGGCGATCGTCTGGATCAGCTTGTTGGGGGACGGCGGGCTCACGAGCAGCGACGTGACCGGGCTGACGTGCTCGGCCGTCAGCGCCGTGCCGATATCCGTGACCTTCGCCGAGTCGGCCGCGGTCAGCTTGCCGCCGTCGTCGCGTTCGATGACGATGATCGCCGCCGGGGTCGCGGCCTGCGGGAACGCCGACTGCTGCAGGTCCTGCGCCTGGATCGACTCGTAGTGGCTGGGCAGGAACGACGCCTCGTTGCTTGTCGAGGTCAGCTTCGGCGCCAGGGCAATGACCGCGACGGCCCCGATCAGCCAGACCGCGATCACCCGCCACGGATGGTGGACAACCGCACGCCCGAGCGCAGCGAACATGATCCCAGTCCTTAATCCCGGTGCCCCGGCATGCACCGGAGGGCGGCGTTATCTTCCGAAACTTACTTGTCGAACGGTAAGTCACTTACTTGTCGCCCGTCAAATCAGCGGGTACCGTACGACCTGTCACCCAGACATCAGGGCTGCTGCCGGGAGGCGCCGATGGGCACGTTGAGCACTCCCGCCCCTCCGCATGAGGACACCCGGGCCCGGGTACTGCGGACCGCGCTCGAGCTGTTCGCGGAGCGGGGTTTCGCCGCCACCTCAACGCGGGAGCTTTCCGAGCGGCTCGGCTTCACCAAGGCGGCGCTTTACTACTACTTCAGGACCAAAGACGACCTGCTGGCCGCCCTCATCGAGCCGGGCCTCGAGCAGCTGACAACCCTGATCACCCAGACACCGGTGCACGCATCCGCCGCCGCCAGGCGCGAAGTGCTGGCGGCTTACATCGACCTGAACACCAGCCACGTGGATCTGCTCAGGGTGCTGACCCAGGACCCGTCCGTCGC
>JAWWPV010001018.1:0-6525 GCA_033854775.1 Trebonia sp. | reverse complement strand
CGCCGCGGCCAGGCGCAAGCCGGAGCCGCCCGGGTTGACCCGGCGCAGCATGCCCGTGGCCGCGTCGGTGAGCAGCAGGTCCAGCGGGGCCGCGGCGTCGGGCGCGGCTGGCCTGGTCGGATCGTTGTCGGTGCTCATTATGAGCCGAGCGTAGGCCGCGGGGCGCGTTCTTCCATTGGTCGCTCGTCACGAACCGGGGGCAGGGCGTCGTTCCGCGGGCACAGGCACGGGCCCGCAGGACCATCGACGTCGCCGGCGCTGCCCAAACTCGCGGGAATATGTAAGAATCCGCAGGTGGACATGGATGGTCCCGCGGTCGCCGAGCTGATGGCGCGCGTCGCGGCGACGGTGAGTCGCCAGGTCGCCGCAGTGTCCGAGAATGTCTATGAGGTGATCCTGCGGGAGATCCCGGAGTTGCGCGACGACAAGGCGGTACTCACGTTGCTCGCCTCGAGCGTCGACAGCAACGTCGGCACCTGCCTGCAGATCGTGCAGCACCAGATCGATCTGAGCGACGTGCATGCCCCGGCCGCGGCCTTGGAATACGCGCGCCGGCTGGCGCAGCGCGGCAGGCCGCTGACCGCGCTGCTGCGTGCCTACCGGCTCGGGCACACCTGCTTCTCCGACTGGCTGCTCAAGGAGCTGGCCCGGCAGACAAGCGACGCCCAGCTGCTGACCGCCGCCACCCTGGGCATGTCCGACATAGTGGCCGGGTACATCGACCAGACCTCCGAGGAGATCGTCGCGGCCTATACGCGCGAACGAGAGAACTGGCTGCGCAACCGGAGCGCCGCACGCGCCGCCCGGATCCGCGACCTGCTGTCGGGCCAGCGGGTCAACGTGAGCGCGACGGAGGCCACCCTGGGCTACCGGCTGTGCCAGTACCACCTGGGCCTGGTGTGCTGGTCGGGCGACGAGACGGCCGCGGTAGACAACATCACCCGGCTTGAGCACGCGATCGGCCACGTCGCGGAGAAGCTGGCCTGCTCAGGCGATCCTGTGTTCCTGCCCCGTGACGAATCGAGCGCGTGGGCCTGGCTGCCGCTGGGGATCCATGACACGTTCGACGCCGCCGGGGTCACCGCGGCCGGCGTGGACGGCGACATCCATTTCGCCTTCGGCGGCGTGGGCAAGGACACCACCGGGTTCCGCCTTACCCACCAGCAGGCCATCGCCGCCCAGGCCGTCGCGCTCGCCGCGGGATCTCCCACGCCGCGCTCGGTAACGTTCAGCGAGGTCGCGCCCGTGGCGATGATGCTCGGGTCCGCGGACCTGCTGCGGGCCTGGGTGCTCGGCACGCTGGCGGGCCTGGCCACCGACGACGAGCACCACGCTCGGCTGCGCGACACCCTGCTGGCCTTCCTGCAAACCGGTGGCAGCTACAAGACGACCGCCGAACGGCTGACGCTGCACAAGAACACGGTCCAGTACCGGATCCACAAGGCCGAAGAGAGCCTCGGCCGGCCGGTGGGCGAGAACCAGCATGACGTGGAACTCGCGCTACGAGCAAGCCACTGGCTGGGCTCGTCCGTGCTGCGCCAGGTCCCGGGCACGACCAGGCACCCCCCGCTGCCATCTCCTAGGCTTCCGGCGGCGCGGACCGATTAGTTTGCTCGTCGAGGGACGTTTCATCAGGTGTCAGCAACGACACAGCAGAGAGGAACCTGCGATGACGACGATTACCCCGTGCCTGTGGTTCGACGGCAACGGCCTGGAGGCCGCCGAACTCTACGTCTCGGTCATTCCGGACTCGCGCGTCACTGACGTGAGCTACTACGGCCCCGACCAGCCCGGCAAGGAGGGCTCGGTCCTGACGGTCGCCTTCGAGCTGGCCGGGCGCCCGTACACCGCACTCAACGGCGGTCCCGCATTTAAGTTCACCGAGGCGATCTCGCTTCAGGTCTCCGCCGCCGACCAGGATGAGGTCGACCGGTACACCGAGCGCCTCACCGCCGACGGCGGCGAGGTCGGCCCGTGCGGCTGGGTCAAGGACCGCTTCGGCCTGTCCTGGCAGGTCGTTCCCGAGGAGCTCGTCAAGCTGGTCGGCGACCCCAACCCGGTACGCGCCAACGCCGCCGTGCAGGCCATGCTCGGCATGACCAAGATCGACATCCAGGCGCTGCGCGACGCCGCCGACGCCGCGGCCCTCCCCGCCTGACATGCCCGCCCTCGACGAGGCCCGGTTCGCCGAGCTCAGCGAGCGCCACCGCCGCGAGCTGCAGGTGCACAGCTACCGCATGCTGGGCAACCTGGAGCAGGCAGAGGACGCGGTGCAGGAGGCGCTGCTGCGGGCCTGGAAGGGCCGGGCCTCGTTCGACGGCGGTCCTGGCGCACGGGCCTGGCTGTACCGGATCGTCACCACGACGTGCTTCGACATCCTGCGCGCGGCGCAACGGCGCGGCGAGCACGTCGTGGAGTCGATCGCGGACGTGCCCTGGCTCCAGCCGTGTCCCGACGCGCTGCTCGACGCGGCGGGGGAACCCGAGGGGGCGGCGATCCGCCGCGAGACGGTAGAGCTCGCGTACCTGGCCGTGATCCAGCTGCTGCCGGCGCGGCAGCGGGCGGTGCTGCTGCTGCGGGACGTCCAGGGCTACTCGGCCGCGGAGGCCGCCGCCATCCTCGACCTGTCCGTGGCCGCGGTGACGAGCGCGCTGCAGCGGGCACGGGCCACGATCGCGTCACGGGTCGCCGCGCGGGACGCGGACTGGTCGCCGAGCGGGATCACCGAGGCCGACCGGGCGCTGCTGACAGCGTTCATCGAGGCGCACGAACGCCAGGACCCGGTCGCGGCCCTGGCGGTGATCCGGGAGGACATCCGGGTCGCGATGCCGCCCAACCCCGGCCTGTTCACCGGCAAGGACGCGATCGCCGGGCTCATGGCCCAGGCGTACGACCGCTCGGTCTTCGGCGACTGGAAGCTCCTGCCTACCGCCGCCAACCGGATGCCGGCCGCCGCGTCGTACCTGCGCCGCGCGGGCAGCGACGTCTACGTCCCGTTCAAGCTGGACGTGCTGCGCACCGGCGGCGGCCTCATCGCCGAGATCACGACCTTCGACGCGTCCTTGTTCGACCGCTTCGGCCTCCCGCCGGCGCTGCCCGCCCGCCGCTGAGCGGTCAAGGCCAGAGCAGGTGACTGGCCCACGCCCCGGCGGTGCGCTGATACATCAGGCGGACGTGCCGGCGCTGGTGATCGGCCTGCCAGAACTCGACCGTGTCGGCGGTCAGCTGATACAGGGTCCAGCCGGGGGCGATCAGGGCCGGGTCCGCGTCGACTGCGGCCTGGGACTGGCGGAAGGCCGCGTCGAGGTCGGCCGGGTCGTCGAGGGGCTCGGACTGGCGGCCGATCAGCGCCGCGGCCCGTGAGGCGGGCGGCCGTGCGAGAAAGTCCGCGGCGCTCGCGTCGCTTCCACCCGGAACCGCCGCACCGCTGATGCGGATCTGGCGGCCATGCTGTGGCCAGTAGAACGACGCGGCGGCGCAGGGGTTGGCGGCCAGGTCCCGTCCCTTCACGCTTTCCGCGTCCGAGGCGAAGTACCAGCGGCCATCGTCATCGACGTCCTTGCAGATCAGGACGCGGGAGGAGACGCGGCCCGTGGCGTCTGCGGTGGCCAGGGTCATGACGTGCGCCCCGAGGACCTTGTCCCTGACCGCCGCGGCGAGCCACGCCAGGAACAACGTAACCGGATCGCCCGGCGCCGACCGGGCGTCGAATTCCGGCAGCTCGGCCGGGAAGACCTCCAGCCCGCGGAGCATCTCTCGCATCCGGCCAGCGCTTGTCACCAGATCGCCTCCTCCGCTCGGCAGCGGGCACCGCCCTATCCAAGGATGGCACGCCAGCTGCTGCGCCGTGCTGGGCACCGGGCGAGCCACTTCGTTTCAGCAGGTGGACGGCTAGCCCCGGCCCCAAATTGGGGATGGCGCTTACCAGCGGGAGTGGATCTCGGCGCGGAGGTACTTGTCGTACAGGTCCCCGATCTGGCCGAGCGCGTGCTCGCTGAGCGGCGGGAGGGCCGCGGCCGCCGCGTTCTGCCTGGCCTGCCCGGGGTCACGGGCGCCGGGGATGACGGTGGTGACACCCGGCTGCTGGGTCACCCAGCGCAGCGCGGCCTGGGCGGTGGTCACGGCCGCGCCTGGGTCGGCGGTGAAAGCTCCCGGTTCCGCCGCGATGGCGGCGAACTCGGCGGCAGCCCGCACGCCGGTCGGGTAGTCCACGCCGGAGAACGTCTCGCCGACGTCGAACGCCTCGCCGTGGCGGTTGTAGGTCCGGTGGTCGTCGGCGGAGAAGACGGTGTCCATCGTGTACCGGCCGGACAGCAGCCCCGAGGCCAGCGGCACCCGGGCGATGATGCCGACCCCGGCCGCCGCCGCCGCGGGCAGTACCTGGTCGAGCGGCTTGCGGCGGAACGCGTTGAGAATGATCTGCACGGTGGCCAAGCCGGGGCGCGCGATCGCCGCGAGGGCCTGGTCGGAGGTCTCCACGCTGACCCCGTACGCGGCGATCCGCTCCTCGGCGACCAGCGTGTCAAGCGCGTCGTAGACCGCGTCCGAGGAGTAGACCGGCGTGGGAGGGCAGTGCAACTGGACGAGGTCCAGCCGGTCCACGCCAAGGTTGACCCGCGACCTGTCGGTCCAGGCACGGAAGTTCGCCAGCGTGTAGTTCTCCGGGACCTGCGCGACCCGCCGGCCCATCTTGGTGGCGACCGTTACGCCCTGCCCGTAAATGTCGGCGACGAACCGCCCGATGATCCGCTCGCTGCGCCCGTCGCCGTACACGTCCGCGGTGTCGAAGAACGTGACGCCGGATTCGACGGCGGCACGCAGCACCGCGAGCGCGTCGGATTCGGTCACGGACCCCCAGTCCGCGCCAAGCTGCCATGTGCCGAGGCCGACGATCGAGACGGGCCTGCCTGTCTTGCCGAGTACTCGCTGCTCCATGTTCTGCGATCTTAGGGGTGCGGCCTCAGGCCGCCACGTCCGCCCTGAGCCGGCCGAGGTCGATGCCGAGCCACGCCTCAAGCCCGGCGTAGCCTGCGGGGGTCAGCGTGACGATCCGGCTGCCTTCCTGGCGGCGCACCCAGCCGCGTCGCGCGAGCTCGGTGCTGAGCGCGGCGCCGAGGCCGCCGGCGAGGTGATGCCGGCGCTCGGTCCAGTCCATGCAGGGCCGCAGCAGCGGCCGGGTGCGGCACGGGACGCCCGCGACGCCGATGCTGACCTCGGCGAACACCTGCGCGCCGCTGGGGCCGAGCACCCAGGCACCGTCCCGCTCGCCGATCGCCTCGCGGGCCGCGAGGCCCTCGGTGATCGCGACTCCGGTGACGCCCGCGAGGTGGTCATAGCACATCCGCGCCCAGCGCAGGTTGCGCATGCGGGTCGAGCCGCGCAGCGAACTGACCGGCCGCGCCGGCGCCAGGAGCTGGAGGGTCTCCAGGGCCTCGGCCACCTGCACGGAGGCGAGGGAGTACAGCTGCTGGCGGCCGCGGCGTTCCGCGCGCACCAGGCCCCCGGCGGTGAGCTGCTTCAGGTGGGCGCTGGCCAGCGACCGGGAAATGCTCGCCATCTCCGCCAGCGCGGACCCGGACTGCGGCGTGCCGCCCATCAGGATCTGGAGGATGCGCGCGCGGTTAGGGTCGCCGATCAGGCGGCCGATCGCGGCGAGGTCGGCGTCGGGCTCCATGGCTCTTCACCCTAATCCAGGAACCATCAAACGGTCATTTGACAGTTCTCCGGCTATGGTCGGGCATTATGACACGCAGGACTCCCCCTGCCTGGATACGGGTCACGCTCGTGATGTTCGCCGTGGGCTGGGGTGCCAACCAGTTCTCCCCGATGCTGATCGTGTACCGGCACGCGCTCGGCCTGAGCGCCAGCGAGATTGCCGGGCTGTTCGCCATCTACGCGGCCACGCTCATTCCCGGGCTGCTGGCCGGCGGCCCGCTGTCCGACCGGTTCGGCCGCCGGGCGTGCGTGCTGCCGTTCGCCGCCCTGTCGCCGGTGGCCACGCTGCTGCTCGTCCTCGGCCCGCACAGCCTGCCGCTGATCGCGGCCGGACGGGCCCTCGCGGGGCTGTGCTCCGGCATGGTGTTCGGCCCGGCGACCGCCTGGATCCAGGACCTGTCCGGCGGCGACGCGCTGAGCGCGCGCCGCGCCGCGCTCGCGCTCAGTGCCGGATTCGGGCTGGGCCCCGTCGTCGCCGCATTCCTCGCCCAGTGGGTGAGCGATCCCCTGGTCGTGCCGTACCTCCCGCACCTGGCGCTTGGCACGGCGGCGCTCGCCATCGGCCTGACCACGCCGGGCACGCGTCGCGCGGACCGACAGGGCACGGACGGCCGCAGTTGGCCGCCCGCCGCGCTGCGCACCAGGGAGTTCTGGCTCGGCGTCGCGCTGCCCGCGCCGTTCGTCTTCGGCACGGTGTCGCTGGCCATCGTCGTGCTTCCCGAGGAGGTCACGAGCGCGCGCACCCTGTCGGCCGGGTATGCGGGGCTGATGACGATCCTGGCGTTCGCCGCGGGCATCGGGATACAGCCC
>JAWWPV010001017.1:0-3756 GCA_033854775.1 Trebonia sp. | reverse complement strand
GAGCAGCGCCCCCTCGGTCAGCATGAGCTCGACGTCCTGGCCGCGGGGGACTTTGATGCCCGCGTCGTGGTCCCAGTGCGCGATCGGGTCGGACCACGACTCGACGTGGAAGTACCAGGCGCCCTCGCTTGTGACGGTCACGTCCGCCCCGTACCGGTCCGTTCCTGGCGTGAGCTCCCGCATCCTGATCGGCGGGCCGTTCTTGCCTGTCGGATCTCGCAGCACCACGGCCGCGCCAAGCATGCCGTGCCCCTCCCTGATGACGGTCGCAGCGACTTGGAAGGTCTCGCCGACGACCGCCTTGGCAGGGCGACGCCCGCACTCCACGACGGGCTGAATATCGAGGATGGGGATGCGTCCGATCACGCGGTTAAGGTATCTCAGTATTGCCCGCAGGGGGACGGCCCCCCTGCACCCCAAGCGCGGTTGAACCCGAACGCTACCGGGTTGTCCGCACTTCACTCAGGAGTAATAACGGGCCCGTATGATGACTGCCCGTGAGAGCGATCCGACGTTTTACCGTCCGCGTGACGCTTCCGCAGCCGCTCGCGCCGCTGCATGACCTGATGCTGAACCTCCGCTGGTCCTGGCACCCGCCGACAGTTGAGCTCTTCGAGTCGATCGACCCGGCTGGGTGGGCCGCCTCCGGTGGCGACCCGGTGGCGATGCTCAGCTCGATGCGGCCGGCCCAGCTCACCGCGCTCGCCGCCAACGAGGCCTTCCATCGGCGCCTCGACGCGGCGGTGGCGGACCTGCGCGGCTACACCGGCGAGCCGCGCTGGTACCAGTCGGGTGGCGCGGGCGACGCGGAGTCGCTGCCCACGGCGATCGCGTACTTCTCACCGGAGTACGGCATCACCGCCGTGCTGCCGCAGTACTCAGGCGGGCTCGGCATCCTGGCGGGCGACCACCTGAAGTCCGCGAGCGACCTCGGTGTCCCGATCATCGGCGTCGGCCTGCTGTACCGGCACGGGTACTTCACCCAGTCGCTGTCCGCCGACGGCTGGCAGGCCGAGCGGTACCCGGCCGACGACCCGAACGGGCTCCCGCTGACCCTGCTCCGCCATCCCCGCCCGGGGGGACGGCCCCCCGTATCCCCCGGGGAGGCCGACGGCGACCCGGTGAAGATCACCGTGCCCTTCCCAGACGACCGGGTACTGACCGCGCAGGTCTGGCTGGCCCAGGTGGGCCGGGTGCCGCTGCTGATGCTCGACTCCTACGTGGAGGAGAACGAGCCCGCGCAGCACGAGGTCACCGACCGCCTGTACGGCGGCGGCAGCGAGCACAGGCTCCGCCAGGAGCTGCTGCTCGGCATCGGCGGCGTCCGCGCGGTGCGCGCCTTCTGCGCGATCACCGGCCACCCCGAGCCCGAGGTGTTCCACACCAACGAGGGGCACGCGGGCTTCCTCGGCCTCGAGCGGATCAGGGAGTACGTGGCGGCCGGGCTGGCGTTCGACGAGGCCCTTGAGCTGTCAAGGGCGGGCACCGTCTTCACGACGCACACGCCGGTCCCCGCGGGCATCGACCGCTTCCCGCGCGAGCTGATCGAGCGGTATTTCACCGCCGATGCCGCTGGCGCTGGGCTACCGCTCGACCGGGTGCTCGCGCTTGGCGCGGAGACCTACCCTGGTGGGGACCCGCACATGTTCAACATGGCCGTCATGGGCATGCGCCTCGCGCAGCGGGTCAACGGCGTCTCGGTGCTGCACGGCGAGGTCAGCAGGGAGATGTTCGCGGGCCTGTGGCCGGGCTTCGACACCGCGGAGGTGCCGATCGGCTCGATCACCAACGGCGTGCACGCGCCGACCTGGGTCGCGCGCGAGGTCTCTGACCTCGGCGACTCGGAGAGCGCCGCGACGGCCGACGCGAGGCGGCTATGGGAGATCCGCCGCCAGCTGCGCGGCAGGCTCGTCACCGAGACCAGGCGCAGGCTGCGCGAGTCGTGGCAGCAGCGCGGCGCGTCCGGTGCCGAGCTGACCTGGATCGACGATGTGCTCGACGAGAACGTGCTGACGATCGGGTTCGCCCGCCGGGTGCCGTCGTACAAGCGGCTGACGCTCATGCTGAACGACCCGCAGCGGCTGGCCGGGCTGCTGCTCGACCCGGACCGGCCCATCCAGATCGTGATCGCCGGCAAGGCCCACCCGGCGGACGAGGGCGGCAAGCGCCTCATCCAGCAGATGGTCAGGTTCGCCGACGCCGACGCCGTGCGGCGCAGGATCGTCTTCCTGCCCGACTATGACATGGCACTCGCCCACTTCCTCGTCCAGGGCTGCGACGTCTGGCTGAACAACCCGCTGCGCCCGCTTGAGGCATGCGGCACGTCGGGCATGAAGGTGGCGCTCAACGGCGGCCTGAACCTGTCGGTACGGGACGGCTGGTGGGACGAGTGGTACGACGGCGGCAACGGCTGGGAGATCCCGACGGCGGATGGCGTCGAGGATCCGTCCCGCAGGGACGAGCTTGAGGCGTCCGCTCTTTACGAGCTGATCGCCAAGTCCGTCGCGCCGCTGTTCTACGACGCCGCCGCCGACGGCGTGCCGCACGGCTGGGTGGAGATGCTCAAGCACGGGCTGCGCAGCCTCGGCCCGCTCGTCCAGGCGGACCGCATGGTCGGCGACTACGTGACGAAGCTGTACGCGCCGGCCGCGCAGGCGTTGCGGGCGCTGGCGGCGGGTACCAGCGGGAAGGCGCGCGGCCTCGCCGCGTGGAAGGCGCGCGTCCGCCAGGGGTGGTCCGGGGTGCGGATCGAGCACGTGGAGGCCGACGGCGCCGAGCCGTCCCTCGGCGCGGTGCTCGACGTCCGGGTCACGACCTCGCTCGGCAGCCTGTCCGCCGACGACGTCTGCGTCGAGGTGGTCTACGGCCGCCTGGGCGACGACGACGAGCTCGTCGAGCCGTCCTACGTGACCCTCACCGCCGACGACTCGGCCCCCGTCCCGCACACCAGGTTCTCCGGTTCGGTGGAACTGGGCCAGCCCGGCCCGTTCGGCTACACGGTCCGGGTCCTCCCGTCCCACCCGCTGCTCGCCAGCCGCGCCGACCTCGGCCTGGTCGCCTACCCCGACGCCCCGGCCGGCATGTCCACGGGCGACCTCCGCTAGCCAAACCGCGCAAACCGCGCGGACCGTTCCTGGGTGCCCCAAGGCCACTAGGCGGGCGGTAGAAATTACCATCAGCACTGCGTGTCGCGGCGAAGGCAGCTTAAGGCGCGAATTCGATAAAGCGGAGTAAACGGAAAGCCGACGAAATAGAAAGGCGCGCCGCCAGATTTCTCTGTAAGCTCTGTGACCACAAGCAGCCCCCTCTGCGGTATTTCACAGCGCTGCGACGCAGCTATTACCTTTCGGGCGGGGGATGGCAGGATCAAGTTTTTCGAGCCCAGTGCCGAGAGTTGGGCCCCGCATAGGGGCCCAACACTCGGCGTTAACGAAACCGCCGCGCCACTCGGCGGGGGCCAGGAAGCACGGCGCTGTAACGTTGGGCTGCCCGGGGATGCGTCCCCCGGCGGACAGGGCCGCGGGTACGCGGGTGGTCTCGGTGCGGAGGTGGACTGCGTGGGCGAGTTCGTGCGAGTTGAGGTGGCGGACCAGATCGCGACGATCCGGCTGGACCGGCCGAAGATGAACGCGCTCAGCTTTCATGTCCAGGCGGAGATCGCGGCGGCCGCGGCGCAGGTATCCGGGGACAGCGCCATCCGCGCCGTCATCCTCTACGGCGGCGAGCGGGTGTTCGCCGCCGGCGCCGACATCAAGG
>JAWWPV010001016.1:0-3759 GCA_033854775.1 Trebonia sp. | reverse complement strand
TCAGGTCGGTCGCGGTCGAGGAGTAGGGAATCATCGTGACCGTGAAGCCGGCCCCTTCAGCCGACTTCTGGATCGCCTGGCTGATCGGGACCGCGCCGGGCAGGTTCTGGTAGGCGATCGCGATCGTCTTGTCGTTCGGGTACTGCGAGCGCAGGAACGGGCCGAACGCGACCGTCGAGCTGGTGCCGCTGCCCTCGAGCTCGAAGACGTTCTTGCCGGTGTCGTCGGCCGGATCGGCGGACACCCCGACCAGCGTCGGGATGGCGCCGTTGACCACGCCGTACATGGAGGCGTTACCGACCGCGTCGAGACCCTCGGCGATCACCTCGACGCCCTTGGTGTTGACCATCTGGTCACCGCAGGTGGTGCCCTGCGCCTCGACGGCGGCGTTGAAGCAGGTGGACAGCTTGACCGGGTGCCCGTGCACGCCGCCGAGCTGGCTGTTGATGTACTTGACGGTCGCCTCCGCGCCGAGGGTCGCCTGCGGGAAGGTCTCGGACGGCGGGCCGCCCTGCTCGTTCACCCAGCCGATCGTGACCGGGGACAGCGACGAGTTGGCCGCACCTGAGCCACCGACGAACTGCTGGTAGTTGGTGACCGAGTGCGCGAAGGCGGTCGCCGTGTTTGCCCCCGCCGAGGAGGGCGACGCCGTGGCGCCCGCCCCGGTAGCGGTCGAGGCCGCCGAACTCGCGGCGGTGCTCGCGGCTGAACTCGAGCCTGAGCTTGAGCTTGAACTGCAGGCCGCCGCTCCGGCCACGAGGCAGGCCCCCACGGCGGCTATGCGCCATCGGGAGCCAGCTCTTATCGGACGAGACATTCCTGTCAAGCGCACCATCGCACCCCTGCCGCCTCTCTGCGGTGAACAGTCCCGTTTCAGGCCCCTCCTCTGCACGTTGTGGCTGGCGCCGCAGGCGTACAGAATTGATAGACCAATAAATTTGAGTTCACGCTAAACCGCTGTAAAAGGGGTGTCAACACCTCGCCGGCCCGCGTCTTCGCAGCGTGGCCACGGCTTTCTACGTGTGGTTTTGACACGAAGAAAGTCATTGTTTTTTGGTATCTTCCCCAGTGACGTCACGCTCCGCGCGGGCCGATGAACGGTGCGGAGCATGCCGCCTTTGGCATTACGTAAGCGCGTTATGTAACGAAAAGGTCGCGAAAGATTTCCGTCGCACGCCGTTACCGGCAAATCCAACGCAAGCCCGCGCGGGCCGGGGCGGCCCCCGTCCGCGGGTCCGCCCCGGTTGCTGTTATCCGGTATTCCGAACGGGTTCGTGGCTTCGCCTCTCCCGGGCCATGACCGCCGGTGACGGGTCAGCGGCCGGCCGTGCGGTGCCTGAAGAGCCAGCTGGCGGCCGTCACCGCGATGACGAGGATGGCCGCGCAGTAGACGGCGGCGAGCCACGCCTCGTGGCCGACGGTGGCACCGGTTGACGTGTGGCCCATCCACAGCCCGCGCATGGTCTCGATCACCGGCGTGAACGGCTGGTTGGCGGCGATCGGGCGCAACACCCTGGTCATCGTGCTCGCCGGGACGAAGGCGGTGCTCAGGTAGGGGATGAACATGAGCGCGAAGGTGGCACCGGTGGCTGCCTCCGGGCTGCCGACGACCAGGCCGAAGCAGGCGGCCAGCCACGACATCGCCAGGATGAACCCGACGATCATCGCGATCGCGCCGAGCCATTGCGCCGGCCCGCCGACCGGGCGCCAGCCGACGCCGAGGCCGACGGCGATCACCAGCGCCGTGGCGAGCAGGTTGCGCGCCAGGCTGGCCACGATCTGCCCGGCGAGTACCGACCAGGCGGCGATCGGCATGGAGCGGAACCGGTCGACGATGCCGCTGCTCATGTCGGTGGCGACCGCGACCGCCGTCGTGCCTGCGCCGAAGCCGGCGCACAGGACGATCAGGCCGGGTACCACGTAGTTGACGTAGCCGGCACCGCTTGCCTTGACGCCGGCGTTGAACGCGCCGCCGAAAACGTAGACGAACAGCAGCATCAGCACGACCGGGAGCGCGAGCGCGGTGATGAAGGCTTCCGGGTCGCGCACCGAGCGGCGCAGGCTGCGGGCGACCATCACGCGGGTGTCGGTGAGGGCGTAGCCGGCCGGACGGTAAGCGGGCTGGTAAGCGGCGACGTTCATCGGGTCATCTCCGGGGTGTAGCCGCGGCCGGCCGCCTGGTCGCCGGTGAGGGCGAGGAAGACCTCATCCAGGCTGGCGACGCCGAGGCCGGACTTGAGCTGGCCGGCGGTTCCCTCGGCGATGATCCGGCCCTGGTGCAGCACGGCGACGTGGTCGGCCAGCTGCTCGGCCTCGGCGAGGTACTGGGTGGTGAGCAGCACCGTCACGCCGTCGTCGGCCAGGCACTTGACGGCGGACCAGAGCTGGTCCCGGCTGCGCGGGTCGAGACCGCTTGTCGGCTCGTCAAGGAAGAGCAGCTCCGGCCGCGCGATCATGCTGATCGCCAGGTCGAGGCGGCGGCGCAGGCCGCCCGAGTAGGTCTTGACCAGGCGGCGCCCTGCGTCGGCCAGGTCGAATTCGCTGAGCAGGCGATCCGCGCGGTCCCGCGCCGCGCGCGGCGGCAGGTGGCGCAGCCTGGCCATCATCCGCAGGTTCTCCTCGCCGGTCAGCATGTCGTCGACGGCGGCGTACTGACCGGTAAGGCTGATCGCGCGGCGGACGCCGGCCGGGTCGGCGAGCAGGTCATGGCCGGCCACGGTGGCGGTGCCCGCGTCGGGGCGCAGCAGCGTCGCGAGGATGCGGATCAGCGTGGTCTTGCCCGCGCCGTTCTGCCCGAGGAGGGCGACGATCTGGCCCGCCGGGACGGCCAGGTCAACCCCGTCAAGGACGGTCTTGGCCCGGAAGGCCTTGCGGATGCCAACGGCATTTACTGTGTACGTCATACACGGAATAGTATGTGTCATACACAGTTAGGTCAAGAGCAGCGCTGTCCGGCCGGCCGGCACGGTGGCGGCGTCAGCCGCGGGCACGGTGGCGGCGTAACGTGAAGCGGCGACCGGAAGGGAGGACACATGGCCGAGGCGACCTCAGGGCAGCCCGCGGCGCGGCCGCTGCCCCCCGGACTCGACCTGCTGTGGGGACGGCGCGAGCGCGGCAAGCGCGGGCCGCGGCCGGGGCTTTCCGCGGACGCCATCGTCAACGCCGCCGTCCGGGTCGCCGACGCCGAGGGACTTGAGGCGATCTCGATGGCCCGCGTGGCCGCCGAGCTGGGCTTCACCACGATGTCGCTGTACCGCTACGTCGCGAGCAAGGATGAACTGCTCCAGCTCATGTTCAATGCCAGCGCGCTCGGCGCGGAGAGCATTGTCATCGAGGGCGACGACTGGCGGTCCCGGCTGCGGGCCTGGGCGGTCATCCAGCGGGACATGCTTGACCGTCATCCGTGGGTCACCCAGATGCCGATGGCGGCTCCCCCGGTGGCGCCAAACTCGCTGCACTTCGTCGAGCGGGGTCTTCAGACCATGGACGGGACGGGGCTCGCGGACTCCGACAAGATCCGGATCATCGGCTTGCTCAGCTCCTTCACCCTGAGCGAGGCACGAATGGCCGCCGACGCGCTGCGCGCCGCGAAGGCCGCCATGGCGGCGGAGGCGGCGGAGGCGGCGAGGGCGGCGGAGCCTGGTGCGCCAGTGACGGACGGTGACGACGGCGCTCCGACGCCGCCGGAGAGCTTTGAGGCGCTGCTGCGGGAACTAATCGATCAGCGGACCTACCCGCGCCTGCACCGCCTCGCCTGGG
>JAWWPV010001015.1:0-2787 GCA_033854775.1 Trebonia sp. | reverse complement strand
TGGGCATGCTTGTCCAGCTCGTGGTGACCTCGCCGGCGCGGCTCGGGGCGGCCCGGGAATTGCTCGAGGCGGAGCTGACGGCGCTTGACCTGGCTTGCAGCCGGTTCCGTGGCGACTCCGAGCTGGTGGCCATCGGGAACTTCGCGCGCGGCGCGTCCAGCCCGGTCACCGTGGCTGTCAGTCCGTTGCTGGCCGATGCCGTGGCCGTGTCTCTTCGGGCGGCGCGGCTGACCGACGGGGACGTTGACCCGACGGTCGGCGGGGCGCTTGCCGAGCTTGGGTATGACAGAGACTTCGCTGAGCTGGCGCGGGGCGGGGAGGCGGTGGACGCGCACGCTGACTCTTCCGGCGTGAGCGTACGGGTGATTCCCGGGTGGCGTTCCGTGCGGGTGGACCTTGACCGGCAGCGGCTGACCGTGCCCGCCGGGGTGCAGCTTGACCTTGGGGCGACCGCTAAGGGGTGGGCCGCCGACCGGGCCGCCGCGCGGATCGCGGAAATGCTTGGCTGCGGGGTCCTCGTCAGCCTGGGCGGGGATACCGCGGTGGCCGGCGAGTCGCCAGCAGGGGGATGGCGGATTCGGGTGCAGGACAGGACGGCGCTGCCCGGCGAGCCTGCCGACGGACCCAGCCAGGTGGTGACCATTCGCGACGGCGGGCTCGCCACGTCATCGACGGCGGCGCGGCGCTGGCGGCGCGGCGGCGATGTGCTGCATCACATCCTGGACCCGCGCACCGGCCGGCCGGCCGCCCCGGTCTGGCGGACGGTCTCCGTGGCGGCCGCGTCCTGCGCCGACGCGAACACCGCCGCGACCGCCGCGGTCATCAGGGGCCGTCAGGCGCTCCCGTGGCTGGCCGGCCTCAGGCTCCCCGCCCGCCTCGTGGAGCAGGACGGCGCAGTCCACACCCTCAACGCCTGGCCCGACGATCACAACTGATCAGGAAACGCCTGCACAAACAGATGAGACCGTGGTTTTCTCCCCCCACTCCAGGGAGAAAACCACGGTCTCTCTTTGGGCGGCGACCCTACTCCTCCTCGAGAAGCCAGTCGAGGGCGACGGCCGCTGTCCAGGACTGGTTGAGCGACCCAAGCGGCGCGCCGGTCACCGGGTGGTAGTACTCGCCGAACATCTCGTCGTCCAGTTCCGCGAGCGACGCGGAGCGCAGCGCGGACGCCGCCTCGTGCTCGCCCGAGCGTGACAGCGCCCAGGACAGCAGCCAGGTGAAGACCGGCCACACCGGGCCACGCCAGTAGCATGACGGGTCGTACGCGGGCGAGCAAGGCGACGTCGAGGGCGGCAACGGGAACTTTAGTGACGGGTGGCCCGCCCACCGCTCGCCGAGAAGCAACGACACCAGCCGCCGCCGCAGGGTCAGCGGCATGCCGCCGGCGATCAGCGGCGCGAAACCGGCGATCGTCTCCGTCCTCAGCCACGACCCGGTTCGCAGGTCAACGTCGGCGGCCAGGCCCGACGCCTCATTAACGTGGCAGAAAACAGCCGCCCGAGCCTGGGCGGCGTAGTCCTTGAGTTCGGCGGCATCATCGGATCTTCGCAGCCGCATCGCCAAGGACGCCAGCAAGTCGGACGCGCAGGCGAAGATCGCCGTGAACAGCACGTCGCCCACCTGGAACGACCCCGTCTGACGCAGCAGCCCCGCGTCGTACGAGGCCCGCTTGGCCTCCTCGACCAGCCAGAGGTACCGGTCGTACTCCCGGTCGGTCGGCCGCTGGGCGGCGTCCGACACGTGCGCCGTGTCCTTCCGCTCATAACAGGGAAGGCCGGGCCCCACCTGCACCTCGGCGTACGGCGCGTCCCAGCGCGGGGAGTTGTCGGTGCCCGACTCCCAGCCGTGGAACAGCGTCATCAGCCCGGTTTCCTTATCGGCACGGTCGCGGGCGAGAAACCGGTGCCACGCAAGCAGCTTGGGGTAGATGGCCGCGGCCCATTCCATGGTCTGGGAGTACTCTTCCCCGCCTGCACGCGTCGCGACCGTCAGGATCCGGTCGACCGCGATCGCGTGCACCGGGGGATCTATGAGCCCGCTGGTCGCGGGTGCGGATGGGGCCTCCTCACTGTGAACAGCGCAGTCCCACTGCGCCGGACCTGGCCAGTAGCCGTCGGCGGCGGGATCGAAGATGATGTGTGGCAGCAAACCGTTGTGCCACTGTCCGGCGAAGAGCGAGTCGAGCTCAAGCCGGGCGCGTGGCAGGTCAGTGGTCGCCAGGCCGATCGCGTTGAACGCGGCGTCCCAGCTCCACTGGTGCGGATAGAGAGTAGGTGCGGCCTTCGTGATGAGGCCAGTGCTGTTGTCTCGCAAGATGTATGCCGCTCTGGCGGCAACCGATAGTGACCCAGTCATCTCGTAACAATCAGGTTTCCGAATGTGTCGATCATGTTAACTGTGCTGGCAGCAAAGAACTTCCGGATCAACGCACGAGCTTGTAGTGCGCTTTACCACAGGCGAAGTTACCCTCCCCGGCCGGCCGGCGCCATGGACGAGACGACCCAGAAGGCACACCATTGGTGAAGCTAGGGGATAGCAGCCGTTACGGTCCGTTAACCAAAGACCAGCCTCAGAGACGCTTCAGACGAGCCTTGTACCCGATGCTGTACTTAGTGGCGCATCCTTGAAATCGTGAGCGGAATCAACTCCTCTACGGCGCTTTGGTACATGAGCCGCGCCACGGGCGTGGTCGCGCTGCTGCTGCTGACGGCGGTGATGCTGCTCGGGCTGCTCGTCACCAGGCAGGGGCGGCTGCCCGGGCTGCCGCGGTTCGCCGTTAGCGGG